>JANPEU010000703.1:0-5582 GCA_031423175.1 Bacteroidota bacterium | reverse complement strand
AAAAGAATTTACAGATGGCAATTTTAAAGACGAAGTAATCAGTTCAGATAAGTTAAGCGTAGTTGACTTTTGGGCAGAATGGTGCGGCCCCTGCCGTGCAATAGGACCGGTTATTGAAGACCTGTCAAGAGAATATGACGGAAAAGTAAATATTGGAAAAGTAAATGTGGATGTGAACCCTTCCATCAGTATGGATTATGGTATCACTTCAATTCCTGCAATTCTGTTTTTCAAAAACGGGCAAGTGGTTGATAAATTAGTTGGCGCACAACCCAAAGGAAATTTTGTAAAAAAGATTGAAGCGCATATTTAATTTTTTGCGTTTATAAAATTGAAGTCCCGGCCAAATGTCGGGATTTTTATTTTGCCAGCAGCAGTGCTACTATCATCGTCTGTTGCGACGCTCCGTTCATCGTTCTGTAATTCTGCTCGGCATTTGCGAAGTGTGTTTATGAAATTGCAGGGTTTGCTAATAGAAAGAAAAACTAAGATTTATGTCTTTACGAATCTGTTTTTGCTGCTAGTCACTTTTTACGCAGACGTGACAAAACCTTTTCTTATTTTACTAGAAACACTAACCGAGTGGATGAACTTGTATTACATACGTTCCGATAGTGAAACTGCACTCGCAGGATTAAAATAATCTATAGCTGCAGTAAAAGAATCAATAACTCTTTATCCTCTTCTCGATTCCATTTCTTGAACCTTTTCTAAAGCTTTTTGTAATGCCTCAACTTTATTATTGGCATTAACAAAGACATATTGATATATCTTTTGTGTTTTCTTTTTATCTGCATATTTCCATCCGTGCAATCCAGTCGCCTCTTTTTCACCTGGAATCAGAATAGCGATTACTGGTAAATTGTCTTGAAAAGTAACTTTATATACAAACATTTTTTAAATTAAAAATAAACAATCTCTGGCTGATATTAACTTTTTTCGCAAATGTAATTCACTATGCACTGAGATGAGGTTAAAACACTTCCAAAACGTACTATCTTTAACATCAAAGAATTACAAAAAAATTATTACCACCATAAACCTTCAATTTTTTGAAAAATGGAAAATGAAATAAAAATTTTATTACTTATAGAAAAATATAAAAGAAAATTGGAGTTGACTACTAAGGAAAAAATGGAAATTTTTGGCTATGTATATGACTTATCTATTGATGAAATTCCAAAAAATATAAATTCTCTAATAGATATTATTCTGAACGGATATGACGAAGATTTACGTTTTAGTAACAACAATAAAAAGCAATCCTTTTTGTATATCTATAGCGAACCATTGCACAAGGAGCCTTCGCTATACACAATCGATGCCGTTTTAGACATATTCTTAAATGAAATTGTTTTACGAAATGACCTTAACTCATTTTATTTAGATACAAACTCGACATATCTGTCGCCTTATTCAAGAGAAAACTCTTCCCTATTTCTTTTAATGAAGCAAGCAAACATCTATTCAACAAGGAATTTTGATGTTGACCGATTGATAGGAAATGTTTCACACAATAAATTCCCAATGAATAAGGATATGCTTGAAGATTTACAATGGGATGAGGAATTTAATAATTATTATTCTCTTGTGTCTGGCATATTTAAAAACCTGCATTTTACTAAGAGTTTTTCAAATGATTTCACTACTTGGTTTAACTCATATTTTTGGAATGAAGAATTTGGACAATTTAGATTTAATTCAGAAAAAAAAATATTTAAGCAAACCTATTCTGCTTTCAGGAGAGAAGCAGAAGTCAACTTATCAATAACTTCAAATCATTTGAATATTAAAGAAGGAGATAACATTTTCATTTGGGGTGGAAATCAGCTTAGTTCAATAGGTCAAGAATATTTAGTATCACTACCTCCTTTTAATACACTAGGCAAGACAAAAATAATATTTGACTAAAGGAAGGAGAATACTAACTGTTACCCTTCCTGATAAGGTAATGTTGAAATTCACAATGCAATATCTTTGCAAAAAATATTAAAGATGATTATTTCATTTGATAAAGATTTCAATAAAATCATTACAATACCTTCAATCGAAGCTGAAGAAAATGCCTCAAATTTCAAATATCTTCATACTAAAACCTTATATGATTTAGACAAACAGGAAGAAATATCTGATGTTTTTGTAATGCGTAAAAAAAATATTGGAGTAGGCTTAGGTATTGCAAAAGCCCTACTAATAGTATTTAAAGAAGCTACAAGACCAAATGTAATTTTCAGGTTTAGCCAGCCCTTAATGGACAGAATAAATAATGGTGAAAGTGAAGATTTTCTACTTAGCTGCCAGTTTTTTTATTGGGTAGACGACAACAGAGTTAGCCATATTAGATTTGCAAGACCCATAGAACTAACCTTGAATCCTTAATAAAACTTATACTTAACAACCAATTTAACCTCATTCAACAAAATATCTATCCAAAATATATTTGTCCCTAATTTCCTCTCATTTATGCTCATTCCAAATCCAGTTTGATAAACTTTTACGAATGAATTATAACAAAAAAGGGAAGTACTAACACAATTTTCCTTTTAACTATTTTTGAGAACAATATTAACGGCAGGACATCTTTCTATTAAATTTTCTTAGAAGATCTAGGAATGGGTAATACAAAATATTTTTCTCCTTTCATTAATTCGCCAATAGCATAGATAATATCTTCTTTATTTGTGCATCCTATAGTAAGTTGACCATCTAATAGGTGAATCCATTTTGTTAAGCTATTTTCATTAGCAAACATCCATAAGAGAAGAATTTTCAGATTAGGATATAGGTTTCGAATGATTGGAAGATCATCGCTTGTAGTACCTCCCGGCATTACACCATCTAATAAAAGTATATCTGCAGGGGTTTCTACTAATACAGAATATAATTGTTCATAGTTGGAAGCTTCACCAACTATCTGTATGTAAGGGGCATCAGTTTCAAAAACTGATCTGAACCCATTTCTAACTATTGCATGGTCATCAGCATGTATTACCCTGATTAAATTCTCCATATCAAATAGATATTATCCCCCAATTGAGAGATATTTGATTGAACTATCAAAATATTCAAATTAAAAAGCAAAACAATCAGCGATCATCTTTTTCCAGCCCGGTGAACTTAATGTTTCTTGAGTAATGTTTCCGGCATCAAGAGGGTTCGGATATTTTTTCTCGACTTTGAACAATATACATTCACAGTAATTTTTTGATTTTTCTTCGCTTACTTTTTCTTTGGCAGACTTAACACATTCCGATAAAAAATCAGAACGATCTTTAGTGGACCATGTACTTGCAGGTGCAAGGCAGTTTTGTATTTCCTTTTTCCATTCCGGCGTCTCCAAATCAGCGGAAGATAATTTTGCAGCCTCTTCAGTAGTAGGATATTTTTTTTCAATTTTTTCCTGCATACAATAACAATAAGACCTTGCTGAATCATCGCTCATACCTACCCTGGCAGTTTTTATACACTCAGCTATAAAAGTATACCGTTCGGAAGATGGCCATCCTTTTTTAGCAGTAGTATCCTGGGCAAAAATTTCACAGGTAAAAAGAATTGAAACAAACAGAATGCTAAGAAATTTTTTTTTCATCTACTAAAATTTAAACAACAAACTATTTTGTAATTCCTCAAATTAATTTCTCTCACTAATGCTTAATTTCTATCACCTCTTTTGGATTGTGTTTGTATTTAAACATCACAAGGAATAATACAGCGATAACCAGTGCATACCCGGCAAAGCTAAACCAGATATTCTGCCAATCTTTATTACCTGCAGCATCAGTAAAATAATCAACAATTTTTCCTGCAAAGATTCCACCGAGAATGGCACCAAGACCATTGGTCATTAACATAAATAATCCTTGTGCACTTGCCCGGATGCCGGGTTTGGCTTCACGATCGACAAACAAAGACCCTGAGATATTAAAGAAATCAAACGCCATTCCATAGACAATCATTGATAAAATAAGTAACCATAATCCTGAACCAGGATTGCCGATGCCAAATAAACCAAACCGTAATACCCATGCAACCATGCTTATCAGCATTACCTGTTTTATACCAAATCGTTTTAAGAAAAATGGTATAGCGAGAATAAACAATGTTTCAGAAATTTGAGAAAGAGAAATTAATATATTACTGTGCTTTACGGCAAAACTATCTGCATACGCTGAAATTTTTCCAAAATCGCCGAGGAAAGGATTGCCAAACATATTTGTTATTTGCAATGCAGCACCCAATAACATTGCAAACAAAAAGAATTTTGCCATCATGGGACTTTTAAATAACTGAAAAGCATCCAATCCCAACCGGGTAGCGAATGACTTTTTCTCAATTGATTTACTTATTTCAATACGTGGCAAGGTGAAACAATATAACCCGGTGAATAAAGCAGCAACGGCCGCAAAATAAAACTGGTTATTATTTTGTGTCCAACCTAATAAATCAACAGCCCATTCTGCTACAATAAAACCCACCGTTCCCCAAACACGAATCGGAGCAAATGATTTTTGAACATCAAAATTATTTTTACTAAGTAAGGAATAAGAAACTGTATTACTTAAAGAAATGGTTGGCATATAAAAGCAGCTCACAAGAAAAATAGCCCACAACATTTCACTACCGCTATTGACCGTACTTGCATAATAAAGTGCCGCACCACCGAGTATATGACAAATACCTAACAGTACTTCTGCCCTCACATACTTATCGGCCAAAATACCCATGAGTGCAGGCATAAATAAAGAAGCCCAACCCATAGTACCATACGTATTTCCAATCTTTAAACCAATATTAGCTTCGCTGCCAAAGCTGATAAACATATATCCGCCTAATGAAATAAGCCAGATACCCCAAACAAAAAATTGTAAAAAACTTAAGCCGGTTAATCTGAGTTTTAAATTCATGAGTTCAGTTTTTTAAAAAAATTATGGCCCAACTATAAAGAGGGAAGATAGGAAATTTAACAAATAAAGTTACGGGCAACGATTAACAGTAAATTTCCGTTAATAAAAAAAGTATTTCACTGTAAAAAATGACTTTATTCCCTGAATCTTATTTCCCGTTCTTAGCGTAATTCTGTATAATTGTATTCTGATTTTTTTAATTAAAATTCAAAAATTACGTACTTGAAAAAAACAACATAACTTCTTTTAACCTTTTTATCTATTTTAGTTTTTACTACGAGTTTAAAAGCACAAACACAGCCGCCGCAGCGCATTTGTGCTACGGATGAAAAAGTAAACCAGGTTTTTCAAACCGATCCTGCTGCCAGAGCAAGATTTGAAAATACGCAACGGATGCTTGATGAAAGAATTAGAACTGTACTGAATAATCAGCAGCTAAGAACACAGGCAATTGTAACCATCCCGGTTGTTGTGCATATTGCAATAACAAATCCAAACCAGGTAACGGATGCAACCGTACAAAAACAATTAGATACCTTGAATTTTTATTTTGGGACACAACCTATTGGCGATAGTTTAAGAGTTTATACACCATTTCGTAACCGGTTTGGCAGAACTGAAATACGTTTTTGCCTTGCACAAAGAACACCATTTAATACTTCAACAACAGGTATTACA
>JANPEU010000702.1:0-8705 GCA_031423175.1 Bacteroidota bacterium | reverse complement strand
CGTGCAACGAATAAAGAAACATTGAAAAGAATTTATGACCAGATTGATCAACTGGAAAAATCAAAAATAGAAATCACAACATTTAAAAGAGCGGAAGAAAAGTATCTGCCATTTATACTGACAGCTTTAGCATTTTTATTTCTGGAAGTTTTGCTACGTTTTACAATTCTGAAAAAATTTCCCTGATTGAATTATTATTATCCATTCTCATTCATTCAGCTTCATTAGCGTAAATTAGCGGCTCAAATGAAAGCATTAGTTTATAAATCTACCGGAAGCTGGTACGTAGTAAAAGATGATACAGGAAAATTCTGGAATGCCCGGATGAAAGGAGTAATGAAGATGGATGATATAACCAGCACCAACCCGGTTGCCGTAGGTGATCTGGTGGAAATGGAAATAGAAAACGAAGAAAGCAATACATCTATAATAGATGAAATACACGACCGCAGAAATTATATCAATCGTCAGAGCCCAAGAAATAAATACCAGCATCATATTGTAGCTTCCAATCTTGACCAATCTATGCTGGTAGCAACTTTAAAAGAACCCAAGACTTCCCAGGGATTTATCGATCGTTTTTTAGTAGCGTCTGAAATGTACCATGTTCCCCCGATAATCGTTTTTAATAAAAGTGATTTGTACCGGAAAAAGGAAATGGAGAAATTTGAACTATGGAAAGAGATGTATGAAACAGTTGGATACAAAGTTTTTTTAATCAGCGCCATTAATAACGAAGGAATAGAGGAAATAAAAGATCAGCTAAAAGATAAAACTACATTGATCAGTGGGCATAGCGGAGTTGGAAAATCCTCTTTGCTTAATTCTATTTTTCCTGAAATGAATTTGAGAACAAAAGACATTAGTGGATGGAGTGGCAAGGGACAACACACAACCACCTTTGCCGAAATGTTTGATTTGCCTTTCGGAGGAAAAATAATTGACACTCCCGGTATGCGTGAATTTGGTCTGGTAGATTTAACCCGGCAGGAGCTTTCGCATTATTATCCTGAAATGCGGAATAAATTAAATAATTGTCAATTTAATAATTGCCTGCATATAAACGAACCGGGCTGCGCAATTAAAGAAGCCGTTACAAAAGGTGAAATACATGAGGATAGGTTTGTAAGCTATTATGGGATTCTGGAGAGTATTGAGGAGAGGAAGTATTAGCCCCTAAATCCCCTAAAGGGGACTTGCCAACGCACAGCCCTAGCTTATTTAAAATTTTCTTTTCAATTTTTATTATCGGATTTCTTAAAACCCCAATGGGGTTTAATACGAATAACCCCGGATAAAATCCGGGGACAAAGAGTGTAAAACTAAAAGAACCCCAGCGGAGTTCAATATTTTTTAGAATAAATAACAGTTTAAAATAAGAAGCAAATAGTTGATTAATGTTCAGTAGAATTACAAAGCGATGAACGGAGCGTCGCAAGCAAAGCTCAATAGTAGTACTTCAGTTGAGTACATTAAATAATACAAACGTTAAGCAATCTTCTTCGCATCAAAATGTAGTAAACGATTTTCCAGCACACCGGCTAAATCAACTACAGCTTTGTTGTCTTTGCTTTCTGCATACTTAGTACGGGCAGGATACATCGAAATGCCGGTATAGATATTATAGTGCAGGGTCAGCTCATGACCTTTAAAACGAAATGCCCAGTCAATGGTATCGAAATCATCTTCCTTGCTGGTAAATTTAATTTTGAAATCGTTGCTGAGAATATCAGCTACCTGGTAGAAGCGTTTTAATCCGCCATCATCTGCAATGATGGCTTCGGTGCATCCAAGGGTAGTACGTAAAGTTAGGCTCATGGTATATATTTTTAAAAGGGTTCGAATAGTAGACAGCCGATGATTGCAAATAGCTGCAACCAAAAATTTTAAGATCGGAATTTTTTTGCTTTCCTTGCTTGCTTCTCTGATTTGGGGTCGCCACTTGCTAATTTCTCAGCACCAATATTTTTTCCATTCGTAGTACATCCATACTTAGGGGGAAACAAATTGTTCCAAACTTTGCAACTTGAAAACAGCATCATCAGACTGCATGTAATTAATATGGTTTTCAGGTTTTTCATTTCTTACTTTTTGAATAACGAAACTACGAAGTTAAAATTGCTTGTGAAAGAGGGAAATTACGAGGGTGTTGGCAGTCGGCAGCCAACAGTCTGCAAAAGACAGTAGTAAATATACATTAAGCAATAACCAACAATCAATATTCAATCTATTCTCAGACTCATTCCTGCAATTTGCAATATTCAATCTAAAATATTAAATCTCCTTAAACCACTTGGCATATTGCACATAATTATCTGAAATACGGTTTATTTCGCCGCCAACCATTTCTTCGGGTATGTCTTTTATTTTTTTTGCAGGTACACCGCCATAAATACTTCCTGCTTCGCAAACCGTGCCTTCTAATACCACAGCACCTGCTGCAATGATTGTGTTACTATGGACAATAGCTAAATCCATAATGATTGCACCCATACCAATCAATACATTATCATGCACGGTGCAGCCATGTACAATAGCATTGTGACCAATGGAAACATTATTACCAATGGTAGTGCCACATTTTTGGTAGGTACAATGAATACATGCACCATCCTGCACGTTTACTTTATTGCCTATCTTAATAAAATTTACATCACCACGGAGCACAGCATTAAACCAGATGCTGCAATCATCACCCATCACCACATCACCAACAATGGTAGCATTCGGAGCAATGAAACAGTTATTGCCAAACTCAGGATATTTATTTTCTACAGGAAGTATAACAGGCATATGTGTTTGTTTATAGTTTGAAGTTTTTTATTTTTGGTTACCAGCTTCAGGGATTCTGTTTAACTTTTGTTGCGACGCTCCCTTGTACTTTTTGTTCTCCATTGAGCAAACAATCCCACAAAGACACAAAAGCTCACAGAGTCTTCTTAGTGTTCATCGTGGCATTGTGGGATAAAGCCAATGCAATTTAGATAAAAACTTTGCGTCTTTGCGAAGCCTTTGCGTTCTTTGCGGTTAAATCTTTTTACTTGAATCAGCGTGAAATTTTCTTACAACACATTGCTCAAACATCTCCTTCGCCATTGGCTTTTGAAATTGCAAAGGCAGAAGGTTGTTTGCTATACGATGTACAAGGAAAAGAATATATTGATTTAATCGGCGGCATTAGTGTTGCCAATATCGGACATCGCCATCCGAAAGTGATTGAAGCAATAAAAAAGCAATTAGATGCATACCTGCATGTGATGGTATATGGAGAGTTTATTGAAAGCCCGCAGGTACAGTATGCTAAATTATTAACCGATCATCTTCCTTCATCACTCAATTCCGTTTATTTTACCAACTCCGGCGCTGAAGCAGTGGAAGGAGCAATGAAACTTGCCAAACGAGTAAGTAACCGAACACAAATCATTGCTTTTAATAAATCTTATCATGGAAGTACACAGGGAGCATTAAGTATTATTGGAGATGAATATTTCAGGAATGCTTACCGTCCTTTATTGCCGGATGTTTTACATCTTGAATACAATTCTTTTGAATCATTAAATTCAATAACAGAACTCACTGCTTGTGTAATTGCAGAAACTGTACAAGCCGAAGCAGGAATAATAGTTCCATCAAATGAATGGATGACAGCGCTGCGAAAAAAATGTACAGATACCGGGACACTTTTAATACTAGACGAAATACAAGCTGGCTTTGGAAGAACCGGCAAACTCTGGGGTTTTGAAAATTTTGATATTGTACCTGATGTTTTATTACTCGGCAAGGCATTGGGTGGCGGCATGCCGCTTGGCGCTTTTATAGCCGATAAAAAATTGATGAATTGTTTTACAGAGAACCCGGTACTCGGGCATATCACCACATTTGGTGGCCACCCGGTTTGCTGCGCTGCAGGTATGGCTGCTATGAAGGCATTATTGGATGAAGGAATGATGAATGATGTAAAACGAAAAGAAGAATTATTTAAATCATTGCTTGTTCATCCGCCGGGAGGCGGACACAGTGCCAAAATAAAAGCTGTTCGTTCTTATGGTTTATGGATGGCAGTGGAGTTTGATAGTTTTGAAACGAATAAGAAAGTGATTGATGCATGTATTGAAGCTGGAGTAATGACGGATTGGTTTTTGTTTGCGGCTAATTGTTTGAGGATTTCGCCGCCGTTGGTGATTGAAGAAGATGAATTGGGGAGGGGAAGTAGTATGATTTTGAAAGCTTGTGATTCTTGAAAGAAGTAGGGGGAGGGCTATACTTATTTTCTCGACAAACGTGAACGTAAACGAAGCATGTCATTGGTGTTATAGACTGAGCGGAAACGTTTTTCTTTTAATTTGTCATAAAGTGTTTTATCACCTGTCCAAAGTGAACCTTTAAGATGCTTGGTCAATGCAACGAAATCAATATCATCAGGATCAAAATCCGCTACAATTTTCTCTGAATGATGCCAGATGTTTTCAGGAATAAGTTCTTCGTTGATAAATGTCAATCGGGCAAGGAGTTTGTCATAGGCAGTTTCCAATTCGCTATCGCTGAGTTTGGAAATTTTTTTGAGTTTTGCCCAATGTTTGCGGATTTCATACCGCATGTACTCATTACTGAAGTATTCAAAAGCACCTCCTTTGTTAAACAGCAAGTCGCCGATACTTCCCCGTGTGTTTAATAAAAATGAAAAGATAATATTTGTATCAACGATAATTTTTCTCATTTGACTAACCGTTTGCGGTTACGTTTCCACCATCCTTTTTTTATTGCTCGTGCCAGCAAATCCACCTGCTGCTGAGTCGCTTTCGAATTTTTAGTTGCTTCTTTATATGTAAGATAGTCAATAAGCCGCTGGATCCCGGTGGTGTCAACCGAAGCGGGGATACGTATAATAACTTCTTCAGATGTTCTTTCTATCAACATATAGTTTATTTGAATTATAAAGATATTTAAACTGCCCGACTTGTAAAGTCAGTTGGTTTTTTTGCATCGAATTGTTTGAGGATTTCGCCGCCGTTGGTTATAGATGAAGCACAAATAAAAAAAGCCTACAAGATTATTTTGCAGGCTTTCAGATAAACTTAATTCTTCTCTAATAATTTTTTCTTTGCTTTTTCATATTCTTCCTTATTAAGGACTCCACTGTCGTATAATTCTTTTAATTTTTTTAGTTCATCAGCAACACTTGCAGGACTTGTATTGTTAGTGGGAGTTATTTTTTCTTTTTTTGTTGAGAGGCTATCATTGAAATTTATTTGTGCAATTGGTTCTGTAGAAACCGGAGTGATAGTGTAATCTCTGTCAACATAAACTGTAAATCTTTTTCCTTTTTCTAATGTAACATCTTTTCCTTTAATAAAAATAGCAACTGGTGCAAAAAGAACTGCTACTGCGATTACACCAGCTGATTTGTCTTTACCTTCAAGTGATTTAGTCGCTCTCAATCGAATATTTTGCCCATCAACTGCTTTAGCATAATCTAAAGAAAAATCTAATTTTCCCGCTTTGCCAAACATTTTTGCTCTTTCAGCCTCGGTAATTTCTCCTTTTACAACTGAGCCTCCTTTGATAACAATTTTTCCATCTACTATTACATCTTCAGCCATATGAAAGATAATTTGGTCTCTTTCTCTTGCTGTTCTAGAACTTATGGCTTCAGTTGTAATGATATCAACTTGAGTTCCATCCTGCAGTTTTGTTTGAGCTTTAATATTAGTTGCCGCTAATATCAGACAAAAGACAATTAAAGATAGTTTCATAATAAAAAAATTAGTGGTTATAAAAATGGCTTGAAGAATAAAATTTGGTTTTGGATGAACGGGAATTGTCTTTCTAAGGGGGGAATTCAAATAAGTCTTTAATAAAGCTATATGTTTTTTACAAACTAACCAAATTTGACTATATAAATTCTTAATGTCTCTATGAATTTTACTCTTGTGAAATATCTTAGAGACGAAGTTGGCATTACAAAATTTGGAAAGAAACTAAAGGAGCTTAGAGTAAAGAAGAATCATACTCAAGAAAGTCTTGCTTGGGAAGCAGGTATTGAACCCATGCACATAAGCAAAATAGAAAGAGGAATAATAAATACAAGCCTTAGCCACATTTTAGCACTTGCAAAAGCATTGAAAATAAATCCAACTGAATTTTTTGAATAAGTAGGGAAGATTCATTTAAAGTAAAATTGAAGCCAGTTACAAGAACTGAAAATTCTCACTCTACCTCCACAATCACCTCCACCTCAACAGCAATATCAAAAGGCAATGCGTTCATACCAACTGCCGATCGGGCATGTTTTCCTTTATCGCCAAAAATGGCAACCATAAAATCACTGTACCCATTTATAACTTTTGGCTGGTCTTTAAAATCATTGGTGCAGTTTACCATACCCAATACTTTTACAATACGTTTTACTTTAGTCAAATCACCCAACTCTGCTTTCAAAACAGCTATATGATTTATTGCACAAAGTTTTGCAGCTTCATAGCCTTGCTCTATGGTTAAGTCTTTCCCTACTTTACCTGTAATATTTGTTCCATCGGGTTTTGTTGGTCCTTTGCCCGACAGGTATAAAAGATTTCCAACACGAACCACATTTACATAGTTAGCAACCGGAGGCCCGGGAGTAGTTAATACAATTCCTTTTTCTTTCATTCGGTCTTCAGGTGTTTGTGCTTGCATAAAATAAAAAGTTATGAGTGTGATAAGTAACAAAAATGTTTTTTTCATAAAATTATTTTTATAATAGATTAAAAACCCAAGCTGCAATTAACGCCCCAATAATTGGTCCCACCACAGGTATCCAGCTATAACTCCAGTCACTATCTCTTTTATTTTTTATGGGTAAAATAAAATGAGCAATGCGTGGCCCTAAATCCCGTGCAGGATTAATAGCATAACCCGTAGGTCCGCCAAGGGATAATCCAATTCCTAAAATAAGCAGTGCAACCGGCAGTGCATCTAATGCTCCGGATGTAGCCGCATGTTTTGAAAATAAGGATGCACCCAATACCAGTACAAATGTTCCCACTGCTTCTGTTATTAAATTATACCCGGTATTTCGAATAGCCGGTGCATTACAAAAAACAGCTAACTGGCTATTTGCATCAGATGTTTCATCAAAATGTTGTTTGTAAGATATCCAAACAATAATAGCCCCGGTAATGGCGCCTGCAAATTGGGCAGCTATATAAGTTAAAAGATTGGCAGAATCAAAATCACCAAAAACTGTCATTGCAATGGTTACTGCAGGATTCAAATGTCCGCTGCCACCCAGGGCAAGCGATGCATTGACTCCAAGAAAAACAGCAATAGCCCAGCCAAATGTAATAACAATCCATCCGCTGTTATTTCCTTTTGTTTTGTTGAGTACAACATTAGCTACTACGCCGTCGCCAAGAATAATAAGAAGCATGGTTCCGATAAATTCACCGATAAAATGATTCATAAAAATTGATAATTAAAATTTAATAATTGAGTAAGTAGTTTTTGGCTACCGAATTAAAGATATTGATTTGTTCAATAATCCAGTGTTCATCTTTCCCCATTTCTTTAGCCATTAATTTAGCAACGACAGGTGCAGATTCAATTGCAGCTTTTGCATCTAATAACAATGCTCTTGTTCTTCTTGCCAGCGCATCTTCTACCGCCATGCATAGTTCATTTTGCACCGCCCATATTATTTCTGCTTTTATATAAGGTAATGCCGGATGAATTAATTCTCCAAGTGCCGGATTGTTTTTTACCATTGTTTGTATTGCATCCGCATCGCTGCCATAATAATATAAGGGTGCAGTATAGTCTGTTGTTTCTTTATAACCGTGAATATGCAGGTTTTTGGTAATACATTCTTTATCACTCATTCCTGCTTTATGTACCGCAATCTCCATTACATCTTCTGCCATCTTCCGGTAGGTTGTCCATTTACCACCGGTGATGCTGATTAATTCAGAATCTGAAATGGCGATATGATGATCTCTTGAAATAGCTGATGTAATTTTGTTACTACTTTTTACTAATGGCCTCAACCCGGCAAATACACTTCGTACATCTGTATATGATGGATCTTTTCTCAGGTAACGAGAAACATGCTGCATCACAAAATCAATTTCTTCTTTCATAGCAACAGGCTCTTCACTTGCTTTTGAAACAGGAGTGTCGGTTGTACCCACAATAATTTTATTATGCCATGGAACAGCAAATAATACACGACCATCATCTGTTCGCGGAATCATGATGGCTGTGTCTGAGGGTAAAAATGATTTATCAAAAACCAAATGTATTCCCTGGCTATGGGTAATCAATGATTCAGCATTTTTATCATCCATTTTTACAATATCGTCAGAAAAAATACCAGTGGCATTGATAACGACTTTTGCTTTTATCTCATATGCCTGGCCGCCAAAACTATCTTTTGCTTTTACGCCGCATACTTTTCCATCTGCTTTCATAAGCCCATCCACACTAATATAATTTAATACAGTTGCCCCATGATCAACAGCGGTCATGGCAAGGTGAATGGCAAGCCTTGCATCATCAAACTGTCCGTCATGATATAAAACTCCTCCACGTAAATCTTCTTCATCAAGATTAGGTGCCAGTGCAAGTGTTTCTTCTTTAGTTAAAAATTGGGAAGGGCCAAAACCCAGGCTGCCCGCCATCCAGTCATAAACTTTTAATCCAATTCCATAAAAAGGATTTTCCCACCATTT
>JANPEU010000701.1:0-3111 GCA_031423175.1 Bacteroidota bacterium | reverse complement strand
GTACCATCACTAAAAGTATAATCACTTCCGATTGCCTGGGCATTATCTTCAATTACAAACAAATTAAATTCTTTAGCAATCGCCATTATTTCTTCCATAGGTGCAGCCTGACCATACAAATGAACCGGCACAATTGCTTTTGTCTTTGCTGTTATCACTTTTCGAATTGATTCAGGACTGATACAAAAAGTTTTTTTATCAACTTCTGCAAAAACAGGAGTGAGCCTTAGTAAAGCAATTACTTCCGTTGTAGCTATATACGTAAATGAAGGGGTAATTACTTCGTCGCCGGGTTGCAGGCCTAATGCCATCATCGCAATCTGTAAAGCATCAGTTCCATTTGCACAGGGAATGGTATGTTTTACACCTATATATTCAGATAAAGCCGAAGAAAATTCATGCACAACTTTTCCATTAATAAATGCAGTGCTATCCATTACATCAATAACAGCTTTGTCAATTTCCGTTTTTATTTTTTGATACTGGGTCTTTGTATCTACCATTTGTATTGGGCGCATCTGATGTTGTTGATATTTAAAGTGCCGCAAAAATAGTAAAATACAGGTAGTTTACCCGTTTGCTTTTACATTTGCCAATATAAAAATTGCCTGCTTGTATATCATACTCTATAATATTTTTCTATTCCTGTTCAGGGCAGGCGCATCGGTGTATTCATTGTTCAATGAAAAGGCAAACAAATGGGTAAATGGAAGAAAAAATATTTTTGAAAACTTAGAAGCTGCTATATCGAAGGATGACAAAGTTGTATGGATGCACTGCGCTTCACTTGGAGAATTTGAACAAGGTCGTCCGGTTTTAGAAAAATTAAAAACAGATTTTCCGAATTACAAATTCCTGATTACTTTCTTTTCTCCCTCGGGTTATGAAGTACAAAAAAATTACAAAAATGCCGAATGGGTTTTTTATTTACCGATAGATGGTGCAGCTAATGCCCGACGTTTTTTAGAAATTGTTCATCCTTCTCTTGTCATTTTTGTAAAATATGAATTCTGGTATTATTATCTTAAAAAAATTAAATACCGGAAAATTCCACTCTTATTAATCTCTGCGGTTTTTAGTAGAGAAATGCCTTCGTTTAAATGGATTAGATCTTTTCAAATAAAAATGCTTTCGAGATTTGAGCATATTTTTTTACAAAATGAAGGTTCGGCAATTCTGCTTGATCAAATGAACCTGGTAAAAAATTATTCTATAGCAGGCGACACCCGTTTTGACCGTGTACTGGAAATAGCTGAAAATTTTCAACCAATCGAAGTAATTGAAAAATTTTGTGCCGGTAAAAAAGTTTTTATAGCTGGCAGTACCTGGAGTGAAGATGAGTCAGTCATTCGTAAAATAGCTGAGACATTAATAAAGAATGATATAAAATTGATTATCGCACCACATGAAATAAATGAAAGCCATTTAGCCGAAATAAAAAAACTTTTTCCTGATTCAGTTCTTTACTCAGAATTTCTTAAAGACTCTTCTTCTTTTGAAAAACAAGGCACAGAATCTACCACCTGTCTCATAGTTGACAATTACGGCATGCTTTCAAAACTTTATTATTACGCCTATTTATGTTTTGTTGGGGGTGGCTTTACTTCGAATGGCGTACATAATGTAACTGAAGCCGCTGTATTTGGTAAGCCGGTAATCAGTGGACCTTATATTTCTAAATACCTGGAAGCTGTTGATTTAGTAAATAAAAAAGGTGGCTTTGTTGTAAATGATGCTTCTGAATTAATAAAATTGATTGAAGATTTTATCCGGAACGAAAATGATTGTTACAACCAATCATCAAAAGCATCTTATACTTATATAAAAGAAAATGCAGGAGCTGTACTTAAAATCTTAAACTATATTCAGGTAAATCGCCTTTTAACTAAATTATAAAAGTGAGCTGACGTTTCGCTGTCATCTTTCCAGCCTAACTTAACTTTCAATTCACGGGTAATCCAATATTCAGCTTCGGGGTAAATATTAAAATTGTTGATTGTTTTTATACAACGTTCATACATATTTTCATCACCCCGGAAAAGATCATTGATAAAAAGAAACCGGTCATTTATTCCAATTGCTTTTCTTAAATCTCTCACCGGCGATTCTTTAAGAACTTCCACTAATTCAGTTTTACCCTGACGTAGTTTATCATTCAATGATTCGGGCAGTTTTACTCCTGCATCATTAATTTCTTTTCTGGGGCTTTGGTGTGATAAGGTTGGGATTTCCAACATCGGATCAAAAACCATATCCAACTGCCCATTTTTCTGAAGCTTTGAAACTGACCCATTCTCCACCAGCAATTTTTCCATTTCCTCATACATCGGTGGTTTATCATCAAATGCTGGTTTTTGAAGAACTGGTTTCTCCTGAACAACTTTTTCGGGTACTGGTTTCGGGATAAATTTCTCATGTTCTGCCGGCAATGGTGATGCTGTAACAAATCTCGGCATTAGTACTGCGACTTTCGCCGTACCCAATATTTGTGCTGCTCCATTTAATTTTGATTCCAATTCTGCATTAAGCAACTGTACAGTACCCAACAGTTGGTCTGTGGTAGCCTGTTGTGCTAACTGTTCATTTAATTTATTTATAAGAGATTGAATTCGCTCCATTATACTACATTTGACCGCTGATGAAAATTAAGTTAAAAAGCGATTTCTAAAGTTACAAACAGTTTGCCAATTAAAAGAAATTGCCAATCAACAATAATAATTCTTAACAATGTTTATCGAACCCAATTTAAGACCCGAACGCCGTGGATGGATAGAAGTGATATGTGGAAGCATGTTCAGCGGAAAAACTGAAGAGCTGATCCGTAGATTGAAACGAGTTAAAATTGCTAATCTTAAAGTTGAAATTTTTAAACCCGCAATAGATGTCCGGTTTGATGAACTAAAAATTGTATCGCATGATACCAATGCTATTCAATCCACTCCGATAGATAACTCGCAAAAAATTTTATTACTCGCAAATGATGTGGAAGTAATTGGCATCGATGAAGCACAATTTTTTGACAGTGAAATTGCAAATGTCTGTGATGAACTTGCCTTTCGGGGTATTCGTGTTATTGTTGCCGGGCTTGATATGGATTATCTCGGCAACCCA
>JANPEU010000700.1:0-1784 GCA_031423175.1 Bacteroidota bacterium | reverse complement strand
CCGCATTAGCTCTCCGGCTTTTACACCGAAATAAGAAACCCGAAGATTTGAATTCAGAAAATTCACATCATTCAGTAAATATTTATTTACAGCATACACACCATCGAATCCATTTACAAATGACAACTCATCGGTTACTATACAAAACTGTTTTACAAATTCAATTCCCTTTTTAGAAACTTCAGTCAAATTTTTTATAGCTCTCCGTTTTTCTGGATCACTGCCTTCTGTTTTTTTAAATACAGCAATAAAAAAACCTTCCCCTTTTACTTTATCCGGCCAAAATCTGCAGCTGTTTGATGACTTAACTATATTCCAGCTTTCATCAATTTGCAATTTTATATTTTCAATTTGAAATTCTCCTGTAAGCCATTCAGCTATATCTTCATCTTCTTCTTTTGAGTACGAACAGGTAGAATAAATCAACACTCCATCTTTTTTTAATGCAGGTAAAACGTCAACCAGAATTCTTTGTTGGCGTTGAGAACATAACTGCACATTATTTTCGCTCCAATGATTAATCGCTTCCGGTTCTTTTCTAAACAAACCACTTCCACTGCAGGGTGCATCTACCACAATTACATCAAAATAATTTTCGAGCCTTGCAAAATCTTTCGGATCGTTATTAGTTACAACAACATTCTCACAACCCCATTTAATAATATTATCCTTTAAAATATTATTCCGGCTTTTTATCACTTCATTACTTACTAATAAACTTTCTTGATTAATCAAAGATTGAATATGTGTACTCTTGCCACCTGGTGCTGCACATAAGTCCAAAATTTTTATTGGTTTTGATAAATCAACTGTTTGCTTTAATACTTGCTCTAAAAACATACTGCTTGCTTCCTGAACATAATAACAACCAGCGTGGAAGAGTGGATCGAATGTGAAGGATGGCCTTTCCTGTAAATAGAAACCGTTTCTGGCCCAGGGAATCTTTTCTTCACTTTTAAATTTCAAATTTAAAATTTCAAATTTAGTCGGGTTTACCCGTATTGAAGTTACCTGTTCGCCGGATTCATGCACTTTCAGAAAAGCATCTTTATCAAATCCATTTGCAGATTCAAGTGAGGTCAACAATGCGGCTGGTAATTGCATGCGGCAAATCTACAGGTTGTGAGTCATTATAGGGACAAGCTCAAAGCTTAAAACACTTTAGTATGATAAAACGGATTGTACTAATAACGAACAAAATGTATAACATTAAAACATTGAATTTCAAGTCCAATAATTTTTGTTCGTTGCGCCTTATATCATAAATTTACGTGTTGCCTGCACACATTTTGACACACCCCAACTATGCAAGTTAATTTCATTGGACACGGACTACATAAAGAGAATCAAATTAACGTTGGAGAGCAATTAGCCGTTTCGTTTGAAAGTAAAATCTATGATAGCTTTTATGGATTTGTTGCTTTTGCTGCTGCATCAGGAATTTTAAAACTTTTAAAATCTATTGAAGAGGCAAAAAAACACTACTCAAGACTTACATTTTTCATTGGTGTTGACAATAAAGGAACTTCCAAAGAAGCGTTAGAGCTTTTAGTACAAAAAGAAATAGAAGTTTATATTTATCACAGACAAGAGGAATATATAACCTACCATCCTAAACTTTTTTTGTTTGAAGGCAAAAGGCATACAAGAATTATTATTGGCTCCTCTAACTTGACACGGTCAGGATTTATTAATAATATTGAAGCTTCAATACAATTAGACTTTCAACCTAAAACAGACAAACAAGGAAATAAAGTATTGACAGAAGTTAAAACTTACTTTCA
>JANPEU010000699.1:0-4295 GCA_031423175.1 Bacteroidota bacterium | reverse complement strand
CACCAAAGCGCTGTGCAGAACCCAATGCAACATCGGCACCTAACTCGCCGGGCGGAGTTAATAATGTTAGTGCTAATAAATCAGTAGCCATAGCAACATAACCGCCATTTGTATGAACCGTATTAATAAAATCACGGTAATTCTCAACAGAACCTGAATTATTCGGATATTGAATTAATGCACCAAAAAATGTTTCATCAATCGAACTGTTTTTATAATCACCAAAAACGATTTCTATTCCCAACGGAGCTGCTCTGGTAATCACTACATCTTTTGTTTGTGCAAATACTTCATAGTCCACAAAAAATTTGGGTGCTTTAATTATATCTGTTCTGTTTACATGATGAAAGAACATATTCATAGCTTCAGCAGCAGCAGTTGCTTCATCTAATAAACTTGCATTGGCAATGGGTAGTGCCGTTAAATCACTTACCATCGTTTGAAAATTTAATAAACTTTCCAAACGGCCTTGAGAAATTTCTGCCTGGTAAGGTGTGTACTGTGTGTACCAACCTGGGTTTTCAAAAATATTCCGGAGAATTACGGATGGGGTGTGAGTATCATAATAACCCTGACCGATATAATTTTTATACAATTTATTTTTCTGCGAAACTTCTGTAAGATGTTTCAACAAATCTGCTTCACTCATTGCAGCAGGAAGATTCAAAGCTTTGTTGCTACGGATAGAGGCAGGTACCGTTTTGTCAATCAGTTCATCCAGATTTTTAGTGTCAATTGTTTTCAGCATTTGTTTTTCCTGTCCAATTGTACCGATATGACGTGGTAAAAACTCGTTTTGTTGTTGTTCGAAGATGTTCATAGAAAGTAGTAAGTATTAAGTTATAAGTTGTAAGAAGCTAACTGCAATTAATCGCAGGCCTGTCCGCCGAATCCGCCTTTCGGCGGAGTAGGCGGACAAAGTTAAGGTTACAAGTCTATTTAAACACCTGATTGTTCAACTGTGGAAAAGAGATTGTTTCTTTGTATAAATGAAACAGGATATTTTAAAAAATTGGGAGAAGAAATCCGGCGAAAGGCAGAAAGAGTACAAGAAATTTCTGCACCGGGCAAATAAGAACGAAGTATTAAGGCAATTGCCCGATCTGAATGAAGAAGCTTTTGAAAAAATTGATTGTTTGCAGTGTGCAAATTGCTGTAAAAATTATTCGCCCCGGTTTACCCCGCCGGATATAAAACGGATCAGCAAATACTTAGACATGAATGAAGGTGACTTTAAAGCTAAATACCTAATGGAGGATAAAGTAGGTGATAATGTAGTTAAAACAAAACCCTGTCCATTTCTGGGTTCAGATAATTATTGCAGTATTTATGAAGTACGACCTACCGATTGTATCCGCTTTCCTTATATGGATAATGATTTTATGCTGAAACGACAACCCCTTGCATTAAAGAATTCTACTTTTTGCCCGATTACTTATTATGTTCTGGAAAAGTTGATAGAGGCTGGGAAATAATTTTTTCTAAACCATGCTGTCTATATAGTCGGTATTATTCTCAATAATGCCGTAACCCAATTTCTTCAGGTTAAAATCTTTAATATGGTCTATATAGTCCATGTTATTATCAACAATTCCATAACCTAAATTTTTCACGTCAAAATCTTTAATGTGGTCTATGTAATTCATATTCTTGTCAACAATGCCGTACCCCAGTTTTTTTAAATTAAAATCTTTGATATGGTCTATATAATCTATTCTGTTTTCAACAATACCATAACCTAAATATTTTAAATCAGCATTGTGAATGCTGTCTATCAACTCCATGTTCTTATCAACAATGCCGTAGCCTAAATTTTTTAAATCTTCTGTGTCCATTTGTTATTCAAACTTACAGATTTATTTGATGATCACTCTTGCGGGGGTTGCTGTTATACACAAACTCCATGTGGACACTTTTTTTTGTTGGGAGATTATTGTAGAGACCCCGACGGAACTAAAGAGAAGAAATAATTTTTTTGGCCACAGAGGTTCACAGAGTTTAAGAGAGCCACGGAGAAATTCGGTGGCTCTCTTTTTTTCTCAGCGATTCTCTGTGGAATTATTTAGTTCATTTAATTAATAAGGGAAATTGTTTTGAGATATGGTTGTTGGTGATGAAGCCTAAACCACAAAGATGTTGCTTATTGAACACCAACAGCTAATTTTTATTTAATCCATGCGCCCTTGAACCAAGTTTGTTTTTCCAGACTGTTTCCTTTTGTATGCAATATTTTTTATCAGCTGTTTTAGAAAGCACTTCTAATATTGAAAATTGGAAACTGTCAAAAAAATTAGGTTTTTGGGCTTTAAGATTAATTAATTCGATATTTCCCCCAGTTCCATCACCCATAATGTAGGACTGCCAGCGTTGCCAAAGCCCATTTTCCCCAAAAGTTGTTCCTATGTATTGTAATCCAGTGGAAGTGTCAAGTATTAAGTAGACCGCTTGTAATTTGGTAAGAGAATTATACCATTCAGAATGTGAGTCAGGATTTTTAATTATTTTTTTTAACTCAACGAAACTAACTTTTACATTCATTAAGCCAGGAAAGTCTTTCACGAAATTATTAGGTAACAATTTTATTACCTCTTTACTTTTCCCATTGCCGAATGTACTATACCATCCTCTAGGCGTGGCCCAATTAATAACGACTCTGCCTTTAAACTTATCGTATTCCTTTATTCGCAATAGGTTTAAGTAGAAATCTTTGCTTGGGTTTTGTTTGGTGCAGTATTTTTCAAGTTCATTGGAATATTTCGGAAGCTTGACTTTATCTAATATTTCCGTAACCTTAAAAATGCCATAAAAGATTGCACTATTTTTTTCTGAACCAAGAAAACTTGCTATGAATTTACTTTTTTTAAAAGCTGGCTTAGACTGAAAACTCTGATATTCATCAATTAAACCTTTATCCGTCATCTCAGTTAAATATTTATGAGAATGTCTAACTAATAATATATCGCCATGCCTAGCTAAGTCCCCTAGAGGAACAATGTCATTTAATAAAATCATTTCAAAGTGTTAGGGAGTTCGTTTATTATGGCAGTTAACATTTGTGTTTACACTATTCCTTATTCAAAAATATCTTGATTCTCAATATTAATCGGAACAAATTATTTCGTGGCTAACTCCTCCCACGCCGCCTGCAACGGCCTGTTAATTCCATCCCCTTTCCATTCACTCACTCCCGGCAACACAGTATTTTTTAAAAACTCTTCTTTTGTTTTACCGGCTTTCATTTCATTCTCTGCAAATTTTAAAACAGCACCGAGGTAATCTCCAAATTTTTTCAAATCATCGGCTTTGCCGGTTACATCGAAACCTTCAGCTGCATGTCCAAATACATATTGTGTATTGTTGTCAAAAGTATTGGTTGCTTTATTCAATACTTCAATCCAGTTTTTTATATTGGCACCTGCATTGCGGTCAACAAATGGGTGGCGGCGGTTAAACATCAGGTCGCCGGTATGTACAATATTCGCATGTTGAAAATGTATAAAGCTGTCGCCATTGGTATGGGCTGCACCAAAATAATGCAACTTAATTTTTTCTTTGCCAGCCTTTTTTGTAATGGTATCTGTAAAAGTTAAATCAGGATAAAGCTGTTTGTCTTCAGATTTAGCTGTTACCGCAACATTTCTTTGGTTCTTCAACGAGTTTTCATGTGCCAGTACATGCTCCACAATTCCTTTAAAAGAAATATTACCTGCTGTATGGTCGCCATGATGATGTGTATTGATTAAAAGTTTGAATGGCTTCTCGCTTCTTTTTTTCAATTCATCAATTAAGTGTTTGCTCTGATCGGGAAACTGAGAATCCACTACCACGATTCCTTTTTTAGAGAGCATAAAGGCAATTGTGCCTCCGCGTTCAGAGAAAATGCCGATAGAATCGGTGAGCATTTTTATTTTCCACGGGTCTTCAAACCAGTTTGCAAATAAATTTTGTTGTGCAAGTGTTAATGCACCAAATATGAGTGCTGTGTTTTGTAAGAATGTGCGGCGATGCATGATTTATTGTTTTTAGTTTATAGTTTTTTGTTTTACCCACCCCTTTTGTTGATTCCTTAGCTCGCAGTTGTTGCCGACCCTCCAGGGAGGGGATGTACAGTTTGTTTTGCTGAATAGAATTACCCAACGTATCCCGCATTAGGCGGGATGACGCAACGGAAGTTTAATCACTACTGTCCCGTTAAGTTATCAAAAAGCGAAGGTAGTTTACTAACTATCTTGGCTTCTTGATCAAAAAACAAATCTCGTATATCACATTTTTCAAAAAGACTGACACTTAAAATT
>JANPEU010000698.1:0-3333 GCA_031423175.1 Bacteroidota bacterium | reverse complement strand
CATACCAACAATGGCGTTCTTCTTTATTTATGACTCTACCAACAAAGTCAAAAATAGGAGGTATCACAGCAAATTTGTTGGTAGGCTAAGCACAAAGCCAACGCCTCATACCAACAATGGCGTGCTACTTTCAAGATGACTCAACCAACGGCAAAAATGAT
Organism: Bacteroidota bacterium; assembly: GCA_031423175.1. Taxonomy (GTDB): domain Bacteria; phylum Bacteroidota; class Bacteroidia; order Chitinophagales; family Chitinophagaceae; genus VBAR01. The sequence continues at coordinate 3,172 of JANPEU010000698.1, read as the reverse complement.
CATATACCAGATCAATATAAATAATTTTTATGAAATATATTCTATACTTCTCAATTCTAATTGCGTTAGGTTGTAATTCACAGTCTTCAAAAAGCCGAATAGAAAGTAAAACTATGCCTATTATTGATTCTTTCTTCAATCGAGTTAGTAATAAGGAGTATTCAAACGCTTTTGATGAATTACTTAAATCTAATCCTGATATAAACATAGAAGATTCTTTAACGGTCGAATCAAAAAAGAACTTTTTATATATAAATAACGTTGCGGGTGTATTTATTGAGTATCATTTATTAAAGAAGAGATTTATTTCAGAAGATATAGCTGTATATACTTATTTAGCTAAATATGAAAAAAAATATTTTAGATTTTTTTTCATGTTTTATAATAATGGTAAAATTATTCAGCTATATAAATTCCGTTTTGATGATGATTTGGCTTCGGAGTTAGAAGCTTCGTTGCAATATTATACAAATTGAAACTCGGTGTAATTTTGCCGTTGTTGGTGTGAATACGAAAGCAGCACGCCATTGTTGGTATGAGGCGTTGGCTTTGTGTTTAGCCTACCAACGACGAACTAAAAGGAACAACAATATTTTTATTTACCTGAATCCGTATTATTCAAAAAAGAAGACTGAGGATAGATGTCGAAAAAAAATAAAATAATCAGCAATAAAAAAAGTCTCACACTTTTGCGAGACTTTCAATTATAACTTTCATCTTACGATGACTTACTTCTTCTTCTTAGCTGCTTTCTTCTTTGGAGCTGCTTTTTTCTTTGCTGCTTTTTTCTTAGTTGCCATGTTTTTTGAATTTAATGTTTAGTAAAAAATGGGTTATCGTTAGTAAATATAATAAATATTTTAAACTAACAAAACTTTTTTTACAAAAAAAGCAGCAACGGAGAATTTGAAAACTTAATCTTGAACTGGAGATACAGAAATATAAGTTCTGTTGTTTCTTCTTTTTTTATATTCAACAACACCATCTATCATTGAGAAAATTGTAAAATCTCTTCCGACTCCAACATTTTTTCCCGGATGATATTCTGTTCCTCTTTGACGAACAATGATGTTGCCGGCAATAGCAGGTTGACCACCATAAATTTTTACGCCCAATCTTTTTGCATGTGAATCGCGGTTGTTCTTTACACTGCCTTCACCTTTTTTATGTGCCATGAGAAATTATTTTAGTTGTTAATTTATTAGTTTTTTTATTGAATTTAAAAACCGGGAATCAGATTTTTAAATTCATTAATCAGCGTACTTAGTTTATACCGGTGATTTTAATTTTTGTATATGCAGTGCGATGTCCTTTCTTTTTATGAAAACCTTTTCTTCTTTTTTGTTTGTATGCTATTACCGTTTCACCTTTTACTTGTGCAACTATTTCAGCAGTCACTTTACTTTTTACATCACCACCAACCGTAAGTTTGCCATCTGCATCTACCATCAATACTTCTACGGCTACAGTATCACCAGCTACTCCTTCCACATGTGGTACATGAAGAGTCTGGTCTGTTTCTACTTTATATTGTTGTCCGGCTATTCTAATTACTGCTATCATATTCAAAATTATTAAGGGTGGCAAAGGTAGGGGTAAATGATTGTACGGCAAACAGGTTATCAAAGTTTTATGTCCACATCCCGAGATATTTGAACAGGCTTCTTATATATTTGCAATTATATTTAGCTTACCGTGTAGTAGTGTATGAAAATCAAGTCTTTTTTGGCGAAACCATTCGCCGCCTATATATATAAAGGTATCAGCCGCGGAATGGCTTCCGCTGTACCAGATCAGGAAAATATTCTGAAGGCCCTGCTTAAAACAGGTAAGTTGACAGATATCGGTAAAGATATGAACCTTGTCAATGTTTCGGGATATGAGGATTTTAAACAGGCGGTACCGGTACGAGACTATGAAAAAATTCGATCCTATATCGATAAAATAAAAGAAGGCAAACACAATGTTTTGTGGAAAGGCAAACCTATTTATTTTGCAAAAACATCGGGAACTACCAGCGGGGCAAAATATATTCCCATTACTAAAGATTCAATTCCCAACCATATTAATACAGCCCGGAATGCATTGCTTTGTTATATGGCAGAAACCGGTAACACTTCTTTTGCTGATGGTAAAATGATTTTTCTTTCCGGCTCACCCGTTTTAGACAGAGTGGGTGGAATTCCTACCGGAAGATTGAGCGGTATTGTTAACCATCATGTGCCTGGATATTTAAGAACAAATCAGTTGCCTTCTTACGAAACGAATTGTATTGATGATTGGGAAACCAAACTCAGTAAAATTTCTGATGAAACCATGAATCAGAATATGACACTTATCAGTGGCATACCGCCCTGGATGCAGATGTATTTTGATGAACTGATAAAAAGAAAAGGGAAAAAGATTTCTGAGATTTTTCCAAACTTCAATGTGATGGTGCAGGGTGGTGTAAATTTTGATCCGTACAAAGCCAGGCTCTATGAAAGTATTGGTAAAAAAATTGATTGTATTGAATTGTTTCCTGCAAGCGAAGGATTTTTTGCATTTCAGGATTCTCAAAAAACGGAAGGACTTTTATTAAATACCAATAGTGGAATCTATTACGAATTTATACCCACCAATGAATATTATAATGATAATCCAACACGTTTGTCTTTAAAAGATGTAAGGGTTGGAGAAAATTATGCTCTCATCATCAACAGCAATGCAGGGTTATGGGGGTATGATTTAGGTGATACAATCAAGTTTGTTTCAACAAATCCATACAGACTTGTTGTAACAGGACGTATCAAACATTTTATATCAGCATTTGGAGAACATGTAATTGGCGAAGAGGTTGAGTATAGTTTATTGAAAGCAGCGAAAGAGGAAAATATTCATATCACCGAATTTACAGTAGCTCCTTTTGTAAATAAATCAGATGGCAAGTCCTATCACGAATGGTTTATCGAGTTTGAAAACAAGCCGGACAACCTGAATGACTTTATTTTGAAAGTGGATGAAAACTTACGGCAAAAAAATGTGTATTACGATGATTTGATCAGCGGCAACATTTTATCTCCTTTAAAAATAACGCCTATCCGTAAAAATGGTTTTATTGATTATATGAAATCCATCGGTAAATTGGGTGGGCAAAATAAAGTGGCAAGATTGAGCAACGATAGAAAGATTG
>JANPEU010000697.1:0-2082 GCA_031423175.1 Bacteroidota bacterium | reverse complement strand
ATCAGCTGCCTGCCATTCATCCTGTGCATAAGCTGATAGTTGACCAACAGAAACTTCATACAATGCCCACTTATCTGCAGCGGCTCTATTTTTTGCATAATTTACAAACTGGTCAAGATTGAAAACACCAAACCATAATGGTGTACTGGTTGGTACGTTTGATGTAAACGTGTTAATATCAACATCACCTAAAAACATATTGAAACCATAACCTGTTAAATTAAAAGAGTTTGAAAATTTAAAAGATTCGTAAGATGCTCCAATCGTTATTGTATGATTTTTTGCAAAAATATTAAAATCATTTGTTGCCTGAAAAGCATCCTGGTTCAATGTATTGTTTATAGAAAAAGGCTCGTGCCCTGCTACTATATATCTTGAATTATATTTTGAGATATTGATAACGGGAAATGCAGATGAAAATGGATTTCTTTTGTCACGAAAACTTGTATATACCAATCTTAATTTATTGGCAGATCTGTTACTAAAGTTTGATTTTAATTCAGTAGAAAATGAGTGAAGCTTATTTACAATCTCATATCCTGAATTTCTGAATTGCAGTGTGGTATAATCGGGGCCTCTTCTGCCGATGGCACTTGGGTGTGCAGGTTTTTCTTTTGTTGCATCCAATCCGTTATAGGTAAATGTCAGTTTATTTCCTGCATTAATATTCCAATCCATTTTATACAACCACTTTTTACTATTTTGTTTATGAGTAAAACCCTGGTAAGGGCCAGTTTCATAATTAAACTTGCTCTTTAAGATACTACTTACAGCAATTAAATCAGACTCCAATACTCTTGATGTATTGGATTTACCTGTGTTACCACTGTTTTGAGCGTTATAGCTGCTGGCAGCATCCGTTCTGTTATCAATTTCTAAACTTAAGAAATAATACAATTTATTTTTAACAAAAGCACCACCCAATGTAAATCCTGCCTGCAATTGTTTAAGATCAGAAATGGGTTGCTTATTTCCATCCACTTTTTTCCCTGTTATTCCTTTGCCACGGAAAAAACCATATACAGTACCGCTTGTAATATTATTACCTGATTTAGTAACTGTATTTACACCAGCACCTGTAAATCCTGCCTGCGTTACATCATAAGGAGCTATGTTCACTTGAATCTGATCAATTGCATCTAAAGAAATTGGTTGTGCACCCGTTTGTCCACCGGGAGTTGGAGCATCAAGACCAAATGGATTATTAAACACAGCACCGTCCAATGAAAAATTATTATACTGTCCGTTTCTTCCTGCAAATGAAATTCCATTATAGTTTGAAGATGCAGATGGAGTTAATCTTAAATAATCATCAGCTGAACGGGAAATTGTTGGCAGGGTTTTTATCAACTTATTACTAATATTGGTAGATGCACCTGTTCTTTTATCATCAAATATTTTTGAACGGGTTATAACGGTAACACCACCTAATTGACCGGTGCTTTCCTCCATTACAATATCCAACGTATTGTTTAATCCCAATTCAAGTAAAATGTTTTCTGTAACACTTACATTATGACCAACATGACTAACCGTTACTTTGTAAGGCCCACCTACCCGTAGGTTGGGTACCGTAAAACGGCCGTCGCTACGAGTGTTTAATGTTTGTTTTATACCTGCATCAGGATATTCGATTACAACTGTAGCAGAAGCAAGTGCTGTACCTTTTGCATCTTTTACTGTTCCACTTATTGTAGCAGTAGTTACCTGGGCAAATAAATTTTGAGAACTAATTAAGAAAAAAATAAACACAGGGAATACCCGTGTAAGCAGTTTAGTTTTTGGCATAAAAAAAGTTTGAACAAAGGAAGGAATTGTTTACTAAAAATTATTAAAGGTTATTAACAATTTATTAAAATTGAGTTGGTATGTAATAAAAATGAATGCCTGCTCTGAAAATTTGAATTTATTTTTTTTCTTTTATCGGGCTTTTTTCAGATTTATTGAAATTGTTTTTAAAGTTGAAGGATTGATAAAAATTATAATAAAAAAATCCCAATAAGAAATTGGGATTTTTTGTGACCGCGATAGGATTCAAACCTATAACCTTCTGATCCGTAGTCAGATGCTCTATTCAATTGA
>JANPEU010000696.1:0-1557 GCA_031423175.1 Bacteroidota bacterium | reverse complement strand
AAAAAATTTGTTTAATTATATAACTGTTGAAGAGTTGCGTGCCTGCACTACCTGCAATGCCTGCGTACAGGAATGCCCCGTTTCTATTTCTCCGCTTGATATAATTTTGGAATTGCGTCGTTCACTCATTATGGAAGATAGTAATGCTCCGCAGGAATGGAATACGATGTTTAGCAATGTAGAAAATAATTTTGCCCCATGGAAATTTTCGCCGGATGACCGGGATAAGTGGGTAGAGGAGATAAAAAATAATTAAACCAATGACTGAATTAAAAAATCAGAATTCAAAATTAGTCTTCCAAATAATAGCAGTATTGGTTGGTTGGTTTGCCTTAATTCTTCAGTTGTATCTCATTATTAAAAGAGTTCCTGAATCAGCACAAACTTATCTCAGTGAAATCATCCGGTTTTTTAGTTATATGACCATCTGGACGAATATACTTGTCACCTTAACTTTTACTGTTCCTTTAATTGCAATAACATCGCGGCTCGGTCAATTTCTTTCGAGACCAATTGTGCAGACAGCAACTATGCTTTATATAACAGTTGTAGGAATAGCTTATCATTTTTTGTTAGCGAATATCTGGGCTCCTACGGGGCTTCAGAAAGTTGCTGATGTATCGCTTCACTATATTGTTCCGGCACTATATATCGTTTACTGGTTTTTATTTGTAAAAAAAGGAGAACAGCAATTTGGCAACAGCATTAAATGGCTTCTTTATCCTTTGGTGTATATTATCTACGCATTAATATATGGATACCTAAGCAATCTTTACACCTATCCTTTTATTGATGTTTCAGAACATGGATATGCAATTGTTTTAAGAAACAGTTTCTTGCTTGCAGTTGGCTATTTGCTTGGGGGATTGCTTTTGATTTTGCTTGATAAGGTGATGGCTAAATCATTTTCAAAACAATAAGTTTTATAAGTTCAAACAAAATTAATGAAGCTTTCATCATTTGCTTTTCAAACATTGAATTGGGATACCATCCCGAAAGAAGAACATAAAGGTGAAACAGGTGTTGCATACTGGCAGGTTTTTCAAATGAATGAAATCCGGATACGAAAAGTAGAATATTCTCCCGGCTATTTAGCCGATCACTGGTGTAGTAAAGGGCATATAATTCTTTGCCTGGAAGGCGAGATGAAAACAGAACTGGATAATGGAAAAGTTGAAACCCTCACCGCTGGTATGACCTATTTTGTTGGCGATAATTGTGAAGCTCACCGCACATCTACCCTATCGGGTTGTAAACTTTTTATTGTGGATTGATTGAAAAAATATTTTTACTTTTTTTTCGTTAATGAGCTATATGTTTAAAATTATTTTATCCATCATTCTGTTTTTTGTATTCAGCAATAATAGCTTTTCTCAAAAGCCTTCTGAGTTCGGAGCGGAATATATGCGTAGTATCGGACAAGGGTATAACAGTGGAACAGCAGGCGTTCGATACGAAAAATATCCCGGCAAAAGTAGCTGGAGCATCGGGCTTACCTATATACTTCCTACAAAAAATAGTTATGGTGGTAGCCGGGGTATTGGTATGTATGCTGGC
>JANPEU010000695.1:0-6969 GCA_031423175.1 Bacteroidota bacterium | reverse complement strand
GTAAATAATTACTGCCTAAAATAGCAATCGTTTAAAAGCTACTGAAACGTTGCCTCTCCTATCAGTATTTTTATTGTTTTTTTACCCGCAAGATTTATAACAGCGGAAACACGGCAAAACTCAAAATTTAAAATTCCAAGTAACAGCCGGAAGTATAGGAAATAATGAAACTTGTTTTGTAATAACTTGTAAGGATCCGTTTGAAGGCGTACCAGATTGATCGAAGTAGATAAAGTATGGATTCATTCTGCTGTAAGCATTGTAGATACTAAATACCCAATAGCTTTTCAACTTTCTGATTTTCTTAGGCTGCGGAGTAAGTGTTGCCGAAAAATCAATCCGGTGATAGGGAGCAAGACGATATTTATTTATACTGCTATATTCCTGAGTCAACACTCCATTAATAACATAAAAACGTTCGGGGATTGTAGTGGCATTGCCGGTTCCATAAACAAACACAGCTCCGAATTTCCATTTTTTATTCGCTTCGAAATTTGCTACAACAGAAAGATCATGCCGCCGGTCATATTTGGCCGGAAATTTTATCCCATCATTCAGCTGATCAAATTTTCTCCAGGTCCATGATAATGTATAACCAACCCAACCGGTAAATCTGCCTCGTGTTTTGTTAATGAAAAATTCAGCACCATAACTCCATCCTTTTCCAAAAACAAATTCTTCTTCGGGGTCACTAAGTGATGGAGTATAACCTTCTTTATATTCTATCTGATTCTTCATCGTTTTATAATACAGTTCAACGGATGCTTCATAATTATTATCTGCAAAATTTTTAAAGTAACCGGCAGAGTACATCCAACTTAACTGCGGACGAACCAGATAGGTACTGGGCACCCATAAATCCGTTGGTAATGTATTACCCGAATTACTTACTAAATGAATGTATTGAAGATTTCTTGTTACAGATGCTTTTAGGGATGATGCATCATCAATTGCATAGCGAATCGTAAAACGGGGTTCTAATCCGCCGTACATTTTTACGTTCTGAAAACTTTTATACCGGATACTATCCAATTTGTTTCCATTCGCATCACGGGTATATTTATTATAGGGACCAATTTGATTGAAACCACTCCACCGGATTCCATAATTAATTTTTATTTTTTCAGAAACTTCCCAATCATCCTGTATATAAATAGCTGTCTCCGTTGCATACTTTACTCCTTCATTGTTGGGTCTGAAAATGATCGAGTCCTGACGACCTGAAACTACATTGGGAACAAATTTGTGATAGGTAAACAAACCCCCGAATTTTATTTTATGTTCCGGCAATGGATAATAATCGAAATCCACTTTCAGATTTCCATCACGAATGCCAGACGAAAGTGTCAGGTCAAGATTATTTTGTGTAGCTGAAAATTTAAATTTATAATCATTATAAACCAACGTTGTATTTGCAAAAAGCCGGCGATTAAAAACATGATTCCACCGGAGTGTTGCTGTTGAATTTCCCCAGAGAATATTCGTATTGAATGATCGTTCCTTGTTTTTAAAATCAAAAACATCTCTGCCAAAATAACCACTCAGGTATAATTTGTTTTTTTCAGAAAAACGATAGTTCAGTTTTGCATTCAGGTCATAGAAATAATATCCAGAACCATAAAAATTACTTTGTTTGCTTATAAATGGTTTCACCAAAGCATCAATATAAGTTCGCCGGGCAGAAACCATATATGACATTTTGTTTTTAACCAGCGGACCTTGTATAGAAAACCTGGAAGCAATAATACCGATACCGCCGTCCATCTGAAATTTATTTATATTCCCATCTTTCATAGAAATATCCAGCACGGATGAAAGCCTGCCACCGTATTGTGCGGGCATACCACCTTTTATCAAGCTTACATTTTTTATTGCATCCGAATTGAATATAGAAAAGAAGCCAAACAAGTGACCTGTATTGTAAACAACCGCATCATCAAGCATGATCAGGTTTTGATCGGGTCCACCACCGCGAACATAAAAACCTGCATTCCCCTCCCCGGCATTACGTATTCCAGGTAACAATTGAATCGCTTTTAATAAATCTACTTCGCCCATAAATGCCGGAATATTCTTTATCTGGCTCATGGTTAAATCCACTTTCCCCATTTGTGCATTTTTCACATTCGCATCTCTGCGTTTATTAAAAACAACCACTTCATTCATCGTAGATGATTTGCTGAGCAATAAAAAATTTTGCTGAAGATTTGTAGTTAATTCAATAGCAGCAGCCAATGGCTCATAAGCAATATGTGTAATACCAATTGAATACCTTCCTTCTGTCAATGTAATGGAATAAAACCCATATTGATTACTAGAAACGCCTTTAGCCTGTCCGTTTATAATAATATTTGCGCCAATGATCAACTCCCCTGAAAGACTATCTTTTACATAACCGTTTAGTGTAAACCGGTTTTGTGCAGACAAATTCGGGGCTATAAAAAAGATGACGAATAGAAAAAATAGTTTTCGCAAGGGTCTTTTTTTATTCTGATTATTTAGAAGTAAAGTTTATTATTTCTTTTGTGCTGCCACATTTCAACATGCCGCTTTTATATTTTGGATGTGATATGCCGAGGTATGGATTACGAATTTCTTTTTGTGCACTCAGCCAGTTGCCGGAATTTACATCATCAAAAGCCATCGGGCATTCCTGGTAATAAATTTGTGCCCGGTCGTATTTTATATTATTTAATAACCCAAACAAAGCCTGCGATAAAACATTTAATGAACCCCTTTGTTCTTGCAAAATGTTATCTTCTGTAATTGCTTCTGTTTCTGATTTTATGGCATTAATGGATCTGGTTACCGTTTCAATGTTTACTGAATCAGCTTTAAATTCATCAATTTTTAAATCTTCCAAAGCAGACTTAAATAAAGTTGCATTTTTTTTAACGGCTGCTGTATCCCAGTTTACAAAACTCTCACTCATGGCATAATATGCATTCAGCATATTTTCAACAGAAAGGTTAAAGGAATCGCTTTGCTTGCTTAAAGAAGAAACAGGTATATCCGCTACTTCGGGCTGTTTTTCTTTTTTATTTTTACTAAAAACAAAGAAATACAAAACTGCTACGCTAATCAATAAAACCAATACAGCAAAACTCATCCATTTTTTCATAAAATAAATTTGAAACAAAGTTAATTGAAACTGTTTGCAGTTGATAAAGCATTATTTTTGCGGCTCGAAAAAAATGTATGCGGTAAATTGTAAATAGAAAGTAAAGCCCGATTAGCATTACACTACTCACAACTCACCGCTCACAACTTACTTTTATGCTCGCAGGTTTAACAAACGTAACATTCGAATTCGGCTCCCGTGCTCTAATTGAAGATGCCACTTGGCATATTCATCCCAATGAACGGATTGGATTGATAGGATATAATGGCACCGGTAAATCAACAATTCTCAAATTATTTTCCGGCGAATACACTCCATCAGCCGGTTTAGTAGAAAAAAGTAAAAGCACATCCATTGGTTACCTGCACCAGGACTTATTAAGTTTTGATACCAACGATTCAATATTTGAAGTAGCGTTAAGTGCATTTGAAAGAGTATTACAATTGGAAAAGGAAATTGAAGTGTTGGGTGTAGAATTGGAAAAAACCGGTGATGAAAAAACATTGCATGACTACACTGATCGTTTACATGAATTAGAAACGCTGGGCGGCTATAATATTCATCATCAGACAGAAGAAATTTTACAAGGTCTTGGTTTTGCCAATGCCGATTTAAAAAGGCCGTATAAAGAATTCAGTGGTGGATGGAGAATGCGGGTACTGCTTGCAAAAATGATTTTACAAAAACCTGATCTCCTGTTATTGGATGAGCCAACCAACCACTTAGATCTTCCATCTATTGAATGGCTGGAAAAATATTTATTGCATTACCAGGGTTCTGTTGTAATTGTAAGTCACGATAAATATTTTTTGAACCGGATGGTTACAAAAATTGTAGAAGTTTATCAACAGCAATTACATATTTATACAGGTAACTATGATTATTATGAACGAGAAAAAGCCATACGGGTTGAACTGCAACAAAAAGCTTTTGATAATCAGCAAGACTATATACGCCAGAATGAAAGATTAGTGGAACGCTTCCGGGCAAAAGCAAGTAAGGCAGCGATGGCGCAGAGCATTATGAAAAAATTGGATAAACTTGACCGTATTGAAGAAGCATCAATAGAAAGACCGAATATCCGCATCAATTTTAAAATGGATAAAACGCCGGGCAAAGTATTGGTGGAATTAAAACATATTTCAAAATCATTTGGCGATAATGTTATTTTAAAAAATGCGACTGCCGAAATAGAACGTGGCGATAAGATTGCGTTGATTGGCGCAAACGGAAAAGGTAAATCAACGTTGCTGCGTATAATCGCAGGTGTAGAAACATTTTTAACAGAACCGGGTGGCGAAAGAAAATGGGGTCATAATGTTGATGAAAGTTTTTACGCCCAGCATCAGTTAGAAGCATTGAATGTAAATAATACCATTCTGGATGAAATGAAAGAATGCGGCAGCCAGATGAATGAACTCGAACTTCGTTCGTTGCTGGGTTGTTTTCTTTTTAGCGGCGATGACAGTGATAAGAAAATAAAAATTTTAAGTGGTGGTGAAAAAGCAAGAGTTGCTTTGGCGAAAACAATTGTAAGCAAAGCCAATTTTTTAATGCTGGATGAACCGACCAATCACCTGGATATGCATAGTTGCGATTTGCTGATTGAAGCTTTGAATAAATATGAAGGCACGATGATTTTGGTAAGCCATGATCGCTATTTTGTAGCTAAAACGGCAAACAAGATTTGGGAAATAGTAGATCATGAAATAAAAGAATTTAAAGGCGGGTATGAAGAATGGGTGGAGTGGAAAAAAAGAATGGAGCTGGAAGAAAGAAGCCAGAAGTCCGGGGTCAGGAGTCAGAAATCAGAAATGTCGTTGAGTAAGTGGGATGTAAAACCGGAGAAAGCAGAAAAGCAGAATAAGGCAGATAAAATAAAAAGAGACCCGGCTATTAAATCATCAATTCCTATTGAAAAAAAACAGAATTTCCACAAGCAAGCTCCGGTAAATAAAGAACAAAAAAAAGAATTGCAAAAACAACAACGGATTTTTCAGGAGTTAGAAGAAAAGATTGGTGTTTTAAATAAACAAAAAATAGAATTTGAAGCCTGCTTAATTGACCCGGCTGTATATTCTGATAAATCAAAATTTCTGGAAGCCGAAGCAAACTATAAGCGAGCACAAGATGATCTGCTTAAAGCAAATCGTCAATACGAAGAAGTTTTTGAGGAGATCATGAAACTGAATGATTCAGATAACTAATTTTTTTCTGCGGAGTATTTTTAATTACTCCGTTGCTGGAAAATCTCTTTTAGACTAAATTTTTATTACTGACCGCTACCATGATAATTCCGGCATTTATAAACAGAAAATTGCCGGACTATCTTACCGTATTTTTTTATTGAGATAAATTCGATCTGAGTTACTTCATCAAAGAATGACAGAATAAAAGATGGTAGTTCTTTTTGTTGTGTTTCGGCCAGGATATTCGAATTGTAATTAATTAAAATTGCATTTTTCCCTTTTAACTTATTCAAATCCGTATCAACAATTGAAAATTGAAGTGCATTAGTTCCAACAACATTTGCTCCGTAAACTCTTTCTTTTAAATAAAAATCGAGTATAGCTGCTGTTTTATAAGAGCCTGACGAAAAAATAAAATCATCCGGGTTTGATTTTTTAATCTCCTTAACCTGCTGGGCCAGTTCGCCCCAGCCATACCATGTATCTTCAGATTTAACAGGCACAAGGTAAAAAATAATTTCTGCGGCCATTACAATATGAACGATTAATGAAATTATCAACTGTACCCTGAGCCATTTTATTTTAAAGTAAATACTAACCCAGATTATTCCGGTTATATAAGCAGGCATTATCCAGTTTACTTTTACCCAATAGATTGGTGAAACTGCCAGGAAGCCAAGAAATCCCGGTAAGAAAAATGCTAAAAGGAATAATTTGTCTGCAGATATTTTTTTTATCCGAAGTCCATATTTCCGTATTGTTTTGTATAAAACAATAACCAATGAAATAAAAAGAACAGGCAACAGAATAGCAGCCTGGTGAACAAGTACACCCGGCAAAAATTCAAGATGAATTTTAAAACCAGACATGGATTGCAGTCTTTCTGAAGATTGAAATCCAAGTGAAGCAAAATCATGTTGAATATTCCATATAATAACCGGAGAAATCGTGATTGAAAAAAATAAAAGACATAGCCAAAACCATACAGAGAAAAATAATTTTCGGTGATTACTGGAGAAAATCAAAAACAAAAACAGCCCTAGTACCAGCAGAAGGCCTGTATATTTACTGTCAAACGAAAGTCCCATTGCAATGCCAGCCCAAATCCAGTAAATTTTTTTATCAAGAAATATTGCATTGTGCAAAGCCAACAGTGAAAGAGTCCAGAAAAGTAAAAGCGGAATATCTGGTGTAACAACCATTGAAAGAATTGTAACCAGGAAACTGGAAAAGAAAAGTAATACTGCCACCTGTTTTTTATGCCCGCTTAAAAAACGTTTTGCAAGATGATAAAATGCAAATACGGTAAATAAAGTTGTGATAGTATTGGCAAGTTTGATAACAATAACTTTATCGCCAAACAACGAAGTGAATAAACGCAACAAGTAAGCAATAGCCGGTGGATGATCGTAATAAGACATTGCCGGATGCTGGCTGTAAAAATAGTAATACGCATCCTGCGGCATTAATCCCATCACACCAGCAAACACAAACCTTAGCAGTAATAAAAAAGAAAAAGTAAATAAAACTAATTTCCCAATTCGATTTTCATCCAAACTACTTGCCCATTTGGTGCTGGTACCTTTACCAGGCAACAACGAAAGTTTATTCTTTAACCAGGTTATCAATGCCTTTAAGTTTTAAAAATGAAATCTATTT
>JANPEU010000694.1:0-1998 GCA_031423175.1 Bacteroidota bacterium | reverse complement strand
TTTAATTGCGAAAAGTATTGCGGCGTAGTCACGCGAAGATATTATTTTCGATGATCAAAAGCTGTTACTCGCTAAAGACTACGCCGAGCCAAGACTTGTTGCAAAAGTGAATATCTAATCCCGGTTTCACTGTATTATTTTCCGGAATTTCTTTGTTTACCTAATATATATGTAATGAAAAAATACTTCCAGGGCATTGCCACGATTGGAAAAATAACCCATACAAAGATATTAGTCATGCCTTCAGCTGGTGAACCAATTAATTCGTTTTTCACCCACAATGGATAAGAAACGATGGCCAACCAGGAAATTTTATATATAATTTCAAACAAAACAATAGGCAACATTTTGAGAGGACGGAGTATTCCAATAAATGATATAACAGAGTATGAACCCCACATACACCAGGCTGCGGCATTAGCATTGTTCCAGGGACCTGTATGATTGAGAGGTATTAAGACCTTGTATCAAGTATCAGGTATCAAGTATCAAGATTTAGTTTTCGCACGGCGCAGTCTTAAGCTATTAATAGCTTTTGGTCATCGAAAATAATAACATCGCGTGACTTCGCCGCACTACTTTTCGCAATTTTTCACCCGCCGTAGTCTTAAGCGAGTAACAGGTTTTGATCATCGAAAATAATATCTTCGCGTGACTACGCCGCAATACTTTTCGCAATTAAAAGATACACATTTGAATTCTACAAATACTATTTATCAGGAAAACCACTTGCTATTGTGACTACAATGAGCGATTGAGTGGCTACTAAACGTGGCTTAGTTAAGCGAAATAGTCAGCGTGATGGGCTGTTACTCACTTGCTACGTAGTCACGCGAACATGCAAACTAGGACTAATCTATTGTATTACTCGCTTAAGACTACGCCGAGCATTAAGTTCTTCAAAAGACAATCGATTATATTTTCTCATATCCCAAAATAACCGTATTTTTATTTTGCTTTAGACTCTTGAATTTACCTTTTAAAAAATCAAAAAACTAATGAAAAAATATTTATTTCTTCTTTACTTCTTTAGCCTCGATTGATATGTACTTTGTTGAAAGTATTTCATAACATTAGTAGCTCATCCGAAAACATCAGATTAAAAAATAAAAAAAGGCTTTGTTCTGTAAACGCATCCCGCAATGAAGAAGAAATGAAAAAAATACATTTATTAATTATTATTTTATTTAACATTCAAGGTCTAATAGCCCAAACTCCTTATTCTAAAGAAGTAGAAGAGCAAATAAAACTGGTAGAAAACCACCTTGCAAGTGAAGTAAAAATTGATGGCAAGGAAGATTACAATATTTATGACCAGATGAATTTTTATAAGGTAAAAGGTTTAAGTATTGCAGTGATACAAAATTATAAAATCGTTTGGGCTAAAGGTTATGGCTGGGCTGATGAAGAAGAACAAAGACCTGTAACTACAGAAACTTTATTTGAACCGGGTTCTATCAGTAAATCATTTAACGCACTTGGTATTTTAAAACTTGTTCAGGACAAAAAGCTGGATTTAAATACCCATATTAATACTTATTTAAAATCATGGAAGTTTCCTAATGACTCTCTCACAGGAAATAAAAAAATAACACTTGCTAATTTATTAAGTCATACTGCAGGATTAACTGTTCATGGATTTCCGGGGTATAACCGCAAAGGCAAAATACCTACTTTACCACAAATACTTGATGGTAAAGAATCTGCAAACACACCTGCTGTCCGCTCTGAATTTGAGCCCGGTTTAAAGTTTCAATATTCCGGTGGTGGCACCACAATATCTCAATTGCTATTGACAGACTTTACACAAATACCCTACGATAAATTTATCGCAGATAACGTTTTAAATCCAATGGGCATGGATAATAGTTTTTTTACACAGCCACCACCAGCTGATAAATTAAATTTACTTGCAACGGGTTATCGTGCCGATGGTAGCATGGTGGATGATAAGTTTCATGTATACCCTGAACAGGGTGCAGCTGGTTTGTGGACAAC
>JANPEU010000693.1:0-4739 GCA_031423175.1 Bacteroidota bacterium | reverse complement strand
ATATTTTTCATCCCAGCAGGAGATAAATCCATCAAAGATGGCGCAGGAGGTAAGTGCATAAACTTTGGCTGTTTTAACAGCATCTGTATTTGTTTGCTTGCATAAAATAGATATGATACCCATCCAATGACCGCCGGGAGTTGTTTTTTTAGTTGCAAACATCAAATGTCCCTGATGTTCGGTTACAAAAGGATTGTCATCCCAGTAATGAGCTATTGTATCCTGCGAAAGGGTTAATTGTTTACTCACTGTATATGTTTCCATTAATTCTTTATAATACTTACTCTTTTTATCTAAATCATAAGGTGGCGGTGGCGTTGGTTTAAATTGTGAAGTTGAATCTAACAGCATTGGTTTTATCAATCGCCAGTTCGGCTCTACTGCATCTGCATAGTCGGGTGGCGATTGCTGCCACTTGCCTGTTTCTTTAAATACACTATACTTCGCCATGCCTCTTGTTTTTTTATAATTATCGGCAGCGGCTCTTTTCAAAATGACTGCAGCAATCGTATCACCAAATGCAATTGAGTTCCGGAAGACTGCTTCATCAGTTGCATATTCAAATTCATATAAAAGATGGCTCTCTGTTTTCTGCAAACTGTCTTTTGAAAAAGTAAGTGCTTTAGCAACGTTGAAAAAAGATTTTATAGCGGCTAAAGTATAATTGTATTGTTTGTTTTTTTCTGGTTGCGGAATTTCGTTAAAACCTTTCAACTTTGTTACCAGGGAATTACTACTGCTGTCCTTAAACCGAACTGCTTCATAAAAAGCGAGATTACTGTAAGCATAAATACGGCTGGCAACAGGCGGAGAAAAAATATCATACACAATCACATCTGTAAGTCGCTTCACACATTGATGTTGGATAGTGGTAACATCAAGAGTTAAATTCTTTTTCTTTTGCTTACATGTTATAAACAGCGCAACAAATAAAACTAGCAGTAGAAAATATAAAATTACTTTTTTCATACACCAACTCAATTCGTAATTATCTTTTTTTGGTTTTTATTATTCGTTATTTCTATTGACTGAACTGTTGAGTTAAATTGAATAAACCTTCCTGATTGCGAAAAGAAAGATGAGCCATAATAAAACTCTTCTTTTCTTCTTTGCCCGTTCTTTAAATTTATTAGGGCAGAAACATCGCCTGATTCCAATCGGATAATTTTTGACTCCGGCAATTTACTTCTAAATAGTTTTAAAGAAGATGAGTTTTGGCCGGCAGCTAAAATTAATTTCCCGGAAGAAATTAATTGTACCATTCCTTTGCCATTACCCGGCACATAAAATCCACTTTGTAATATGGATAAGGGAGTAAAATTTCCTTTACCATCTCCCTGCAGTATCAATCCGTTCAACGCATCATATCTGCCAAATGGAGGGGCCATCGAAAATTCATTTCCATTTAAAGCAATATCAATATTTCCATCTCCATTAAAGTCATTCACAGCTATTCCATATACAGGGGCCCATTGAGATTGTGCCGGCAATTGGTGTAAAGTGAAATTCAGATTCCCTTTATTTTCTATCCAGCTTGTATAAAAATTGTTAGCTGTTAACTGTATTGCATCTTTAAGTTCTGCAGCCGAAAAAATCGTTGCCATTTCACTTTTAGCATATGAACTATAATTTGGAAATCGTTCTTTTGTTGCACTCATTTCTCTTATAAATTCATCTCTGCCGGCAATCGGGAATTCTTTTTTCTCACCAGTTACTGTTGCGGGTAGATAAGTGCTGAAGACAGCATCAAAACTTCCATTATTGTCAAAGTCTTTTCCAAATGCTTTTAAAGGAAATGGTTTTGTTGGTTTCAAATAGCCATTCATGCCGCAGTTACCGGCTATATAATCCATATCGCCATCATTATCTACATCAGCCGCACTTATACTATTCCACCATCCCAATTCGGTTGACAGGTTTGTTGTTGTTAAAACAAATTTTTTATTTTCATTTTTAAGCAGCGTAATCGACATCCATTCCCCTGCAATTAATAAATCAGGATTGCCATCATTATCTGCATCACTCCATACAGCATCACAGACCAAACCAATATTTTGCAATGCAGGGGCAATTTCTTTTGTAACATCAGTAAATATTATTTTCCCATTTTTCGAATCATTCCTAAGAAGGATACTGCTTGCTGCTTTTGGGTAACTTCCGGGCAATACTCTTCCTCCTACAAACAAATCAAGATCGCCGTCCTTATCATAATCCGCTGCTTTTACACAACTCTTGGTTGTATAGTTAGGAATCAGAGCAGTAAAATCTTCTAAAAAATTTCCTTTGCCATCATTAATATAAAAATGATCTGCATACACTTTTGTGCCGGGTTCATTTTCTGCACCACCCGATGCTATATAAATATCCAAATCAGTATCGCCATCTGCATCAAACAAACAGACGCCACCATCATCCTGTAATTTTAATTTCGTTGTGTCAATGAAATATTTTTTTGCAAAACTTCCATCCGGGTTTTGTAAAAATAAGCTTGCATATTCCGGAGAGCCACCACCGGCAATTAAATCATCCAGCCCGTCACCATTTACATCACCTGCGGCTAAGGAGGGTCCGTATTGGGTTAGTTTATGTGGTAACATCCGCTGAATATTGTAATCAATAAAATCTGCTTCAGAAAAAACAAACTTCAATCCGGATGCTTTTGTAATATCGCTAAACCAATTATTTACTGCAATGCCTGCAATTGTATTGTTTCCATTTTTTACAGCTTCTTTTATATTAATTGAAATGGTTTGATTGGTTGAAATATTTGTTACAGTCTGTTTCATTTCATTTGGCCAACGAACTACAACTGAATCTATAACAGTTGAAGCACCAATACCAAAATGAGCAATGTTTTCGATACTGGACATATAACCACGATAAGGGGTGTATTCATACACTTGCTTTTTCCCTTGATAAAATAAATTTATAACTGCGCCCAAACCGTCGGTATTTAGTTTATCACCAATTAATTTTATGCGTAAATAATTATTTTTTTTTGATTTGGTATCATTCATGGTATTCTCCATTAATGTTGCTTCCATATTTGAGTTGTTTATCACAACATCCACATCGCCATCCTTATCAAAGTCTGCATACGCCATACCTGCTGAGAAAGTTGGAATTTCCCATCCCCAATCTTTTGTTTTATCACTAAAACTTATATCGCCATTATTATGAAAAATATAATTGTTGATTTTGACAGAAGGCAATTGTTGCAGCATTACCATTGGCGGAGTATTGGAGACTGCGTAATTTCTGTACGCAATAAAATCCATATCTGACAGATCTCTGGGCAGACCATTTGTTATCATTAAATCCCGGAAGCCATCATTGTCAGCATCTATTGCCAATGTCGCCCAGCTCCAGTCGGTATGTGCTATACCACCGAAATAGGCCACTTCACTAAATATCGGGTTGCCAATTGAATCATTATCCAGCATTCTAGGCCCTTGATTTAATTGCAAAGTATTGCGGGCATATTGGTGCATATAACCATATAACGGTGAGTTTTGAAAAGTTTGATAACTGATTGGATTGTTAATCATTTTTTGCCGGTAATTATCTGCCGGAGCCATATCCATTTCTATTATATCTGCAAGGCCATCGTTATTAATATCAGCAATCTCATTACCCATTGCATTTTTACTGGTATGTTTAAAATATTCCTGAATGCGGTCGGTAAAAGTTCCATCTTGATTATTGATATAAAGATGATTGTTGGAGAGGTAATCATTACTTACATAAATATCTTTCCACCCATCCAGGTTGATGTCTGCAATATTTAAACCCAAGCCGTAACCTTCTATTAAAATGCCTGCTTGTCTTGAAACATCAGTGAATACTGAATGTTTTAAACTATCATCCCAATCATTACGCAAAAGTTTATCCGTATTGGGCCAGCTTCCATCTTTACGGATTGGGCGAAATTCATTTGGATACGTACCATCCAGTTCATTTACTAAAAGATAAACATCTAAGTCGCCATCATTGTCAAAATCAAAAAAAGCCGACATATGTGTGCTTGAAGAATCTGCCAGTCCATATTCTTCAGCTTGTTCTTTAAATAAAGGGATACCCGAAATTTTATCAGCTCCCTGATTTATATAAAGTAAATTTTTTCGTTCTGATGCCGGAAGTCGTACCGCAGCATTTACATAGATATCATCTAATCCGTCATTGTTGATATCAACCACCGTTACACCTTTGCACCATTTTCCATTTCCACCAACTCCTGCTGTATCCGTTACATCTTCAAACTTCATCTTACCCCGGTTAATATATAATTTATTAGGTACCAGGTTTCCGGTAAAATAAATATCAGGCAAACTATCATTATTAAAATCACCAATACCAACACCACCGCCATTATAAATGTATTCATAGTACAATACATTTAATTCTTCATCTTCTTTTATTTCATTGTTAAAGTGGATTCCGCTTTTATCTCCCTTTACTTCACGGAAAAGAGGTTGTTTTTGTTTACAGGCCGGGATAAAAAATAAACTGAGTGTAAAGAAAGAAGCAAGTTTGAGGATAAATTTAAAATTATTCATTCACTCAGTTTTGAATTTATAAAACGCTGGCATGATTTCTACGAAATCTGTTCTTTGCTAAAAAATAGGGTAATAAAATTTTGTAACCCATTTTGAAGTATCTGATTCTTTTAACCTGTCTGTAATTAGTAACTGATACGGAATAGCCGGTGACGAAATTCCGTAATCGGAACGATAGTTTTC
>JANPEU010000692.1:0-1896 GCA_031423175.1 Bacteroidota bacterium | reverse complement strand
CCAGCTTCGGCAGTTTCCGCAGGCAACAGGAGAACTAAGCCGGTTACTTCGTGATATTGGTCTTGCTGCAAAACGTGTAAATGTAGAAGTGAATAAAGCGGGGCTTGTAGATATACTGGGTGATATGGGAAGTGTAAACGTTCAGGGCGAAGATGTAAAAAAACTGGATGTATATGCCAACAATCAATTTATGGGTGTTTTGAAACATGGCATCAGTTGCGCCGGTATAGCGAGTGAAGAGCTGGATGATTTTATTGCCTTTGATGATGAGGTAAGCTGCAATTCAAAATATGTATGTCTTTTTGATCCCCTGGATGGAAGTGGGAATATTGATGTGAATGTTTCTATCGGTACCATTTTCGCAGTATATCGCCGAAAATCGCTAAAAGGAACAATGGTTGACCTTGAAGATTTTTTACAACCGGGTACCGAGCAGGTGGCAGCCGGGTATATTGTTTATGGTTCCAGTACAATGTTGGTTTATGCAACAAGGCGAGGCGTAAACGGTTTTACTTTGGACCCTTCCATTGGAGAATTTTGTTTAAGTCATCCCGATATTAAATGCCCTGAAAATGGAAAAATATATTCAGTAAATCATGGCAATTTTTTTCTGTATAATAAAGGAGTAAAAAAATATATTGATCTCTGCCAGCATAAAACCAAAGAAAATGGAGGCCCGTACACTCAACGATATGTTGGAAGCATGGTAGCAGATGTACATCGCAATTTGATTAAAGGAGGAATATTTATGTATCCCGCTACCACCGATAAACCAAAAGGCAAATTGCGTTTGTTGTATGAATGTAATCCGTTTGCTTTTATTATGGAAGTGGCGGGTGGCAAAGCAACCAATGGTACGCAGCGCATTTTAGATATTCAACCAACCGAGCTTCATCAGCGGTCTGCATTATTTATAGGAAGTAAAATGATGATGGAAGAATTAGAAAGTCAATTAGCCGATTAGCGGATAAGCTGATAAATTAATTTGCTTACAATTGTTTCCATACTTATTTCCTATCTGGGAGTCTGAATTATTCATCAGTATAAATCTGTGTAAACGGTGGCTATAAACATAATCAATTACGAAAGCAAATACCAACCCGATTTTAAAAGTATGAATCTTGAATGGTTAGATAAATTCAATCTTACTGAGAGCCATGATTTGGAAATTCTTGATGACCCACAAGGAACAGTAATTGGTCGGGGTGGCTGCATCTTTCTGGCAATGGATGAAAACAAAGTGATCGGAACAGCAGGTTTATGGAAAGAAAGCGAAGCGGAATATGAATTAATAAAAATGTTCGTTGATACAGCCTATCGTGGAAGAGGTATCAGCAAACTCTTATTGGATAAATGTATTGACGAAGCAAAACAATTGGGTGCAAAGAAAATATTTCTATATTCCAACAGTCAGTTGAAAACGGCTATTCAATTGTATATGAAATATGGATTTGAGCATATTCCAGTGGTCGATTCACCTTTTTTAACAGCTGATATAAAAATGGAATTATCTTTATCACTCAATTCTTAAATATGTCCGGCACAATTATCTCAGTAAAAAATTTGGTGAAAAACTATGGAAGCTTTCAGGCTGTAAAAGGAATTTCATTTGATGTACAGCAAGGCGAAATATTTGGATTGCTGGGTCCAAATGGTGCAGGTAAAACAACAACACTCGAAATAATAGAAACACTGCGCACAAAAACCAGCGGAGAGGTAATGGTAGATGGAATGAATCTGGATAATCAACCCGGCGGTATAAAAAAAATAATTGGTGTTCAGTTGCAGGCAAGTGGTTATTATCCCGGTTTAAATTTGTTACAACTGATTGACCTGTTCAATGGATTGTACAATAAGAAAGTGGATGGAATGGAACTGCTGGATATGGTAAACCTG
>JANPEU010000691.1:0-6369 GCA_031423175.1 Bacteroidota bacterium | reverse complement strand
GTTAATATTTTTCTATTACCCCGAGATTAAATAATGCAAAATCATATTTCACCGGATCTTTTATATCCAATTTACGCAATGCTTCTGTAAGTTCAACAGCAGCCAGCCAATCATTCTGCTTTCTTTGCAGCAACCCAATCTTTCGGGCTACTCTTGTCACATGTACATCCAGCGGACAAATTAATTGTGCTGGTGAAATACTTTTCCAGATACCAAAATCAACTCCTTTGTTGTCATTGCGCACCATCCATCGTAAAAACATATTTAATCTTTTGCAGGCAGACTTTTGCAGGGGCGAAGAGATATGTTTTTCTGTTCTTTTTAAATGCGCTGCTGAAAAAAATATTTTTTTAAAATGATTTAATCCCTGTTCAACCTCACCCCCTGACCCCCTCTCCAAAAGAAGAGGGGGAAGTGGGAAAAAAGCAGCTTCCAATGAATTCTTTTTTTTAAAATGTCGTTGAAAAAATTCGATACAATAAAATAAATCGTCATCATTAAAAGTTCTGTGCTTAAATCCTTTTAGCTTTTTTAAATCAGACTGTGTACAATGCTGAATAAACTGATGAGGAGACTTGTCCATTCTTTGCAGCAACTCTTTACTTTTATTAATTATAGTCGTTCTGTTTCCCCATGAAAACAGAGCAGCAAAAAATCCGGCAATTTCTATATCCTGCTTTTTTGTAAATGAATGTGGAATGGAAATGGGGTCATTTTTAAAGTATAACGGTTGATTGTATTGATCAACTTTTGAATCCAGAAATTTTTTAATTGTAGTTTTCACTTCTAACAGTTAAATAAATCAGCTTGCTTTGTCTTTTTTCAATAATGCTGCCACTGCAATTATTACCCAAATAATATTCACAATCATGGAGGGATAAGCATGATGCCAGTACGTGTTGATTACAAAAAAAAATCCGCCAAAAAGATTGCAGAAAATATAAAAAGGAGAAGAGGCTTTCCAAATGCCCCTCATATTTAAGAAATAAGCACCGACGATCAGCACTGATCCAATCCAACCAATAATTTCCACATAAATATTCATAATCTTATCCGATTGCCTGATTCAAATCTTCAATCAAATCATCGGCATCTTCAATTCCCACACTTAACCGAATCAATGAATCACTTAATCCATTTTTAATTCTCTCTTCCCGCGGAATACTTGCATGCGTCATGCTGGCCGGATGATTAATTAAACTTTCCACGCCACCCAGGCTTTCTGCCAAAGAAAATAAATGTGTGGATGACAAAACTCTTCTAGCCTCTTCCACACTATCATTTTTTAATTCAAAAGAAATCATACCACCAAAATCTTTCATTTGCTTTTTAGCAATTGCATACCCGGGATGATCCGTAAATCCGTTCCAATAAACTTTAGCAACTTTAGGATTTGCTTTTAACCAATGAGCAATCTTTGCACCATTCTCACTATGTGCTTTCATTCTCAGACCCAATGTTTTTATCCCCCGCAAAACCAGGAAGCAATCCATGGGACCTGGTACAGCACCACAACTTTTCTGTATAAAATATAATTTCTCTCTCAACTCTTTATCATTCATCATCAATGCACCTTGAATTACATCACTATGCCCGCTTAAATATTTTGTGGCGCTATGCATGATAATATCTGCTCCCAAATCCAATGGGTTTTGCAAAGCCGGTGATGCAAACGTATTATCAACTGCCAGTAAAATATTTTTGGGTTTTGAAATTGCAGCTACAGCTTCTATATCCGTAATGTTCATCAAAGGATTGGTTGGTGTTTCAATCCAGATGAGTTTTGTATTTACTGTTACAGCATTTTTTATATTATCCGTATTTGTGGTATCAACATAAATGAATTTGATTCCAAATTTTTCAAACACTTTGGTGAATAAACGATATGTGCCTCCATACATATCGTTTGCGCAAATTACTTCATCACCGGGTTGTAATAATTTAATCACCGCATCGGTAGCTGCTACGCCACTGCTGAATGCAAGTCCATAGTTTGCATTTTCAATAATTGCATAAGCATCTTCCAGTGCTTTTCGGGTCGGGTTTTGACTTCTCGCATATTCATATCCCTTATTTACACCGGGTGCTTCCTGAACGTACGTACTGGTTTGATAAATTGGAGTCATAATGGCTCCGGTAGATGGATCGGGTGTGGCACCCGCATGAATATATTTTGTAGCTGGTTTCATATTTATATTTTCAGAGCCGCAAAGATGAGAAATTATATACGAACTGATGTCATTAATATTATACACCCGCAGAATGAAATACCATTCATCAGCAGATTGATTCCTTTAACAGTTGCTTAACCTCATTTGCAGTTATTCATTTATTCATGCTTCATCTTAAAATTATTTTTTTTCAAACTGATTTTGTTTTGCTTCAGCTGTTTTAACGTTTACTAAATCATTTTAAGTAGTGGCAACCGTATTACCAGCTATTGATTTTCACTTGCAATCGCTTTATTGATGAACTACTTTCAACAAAACATTATTCATCAATTAAAAAATTAAGTCATGAAAAAAATCATCTTATCCTTAGCCATATCGATGCTGGTAGCACCCGGCTTTTCCACCACACCACTCCCGCATCAAGCGGGACTGGCAGAAATAAATGTAAAAGTGCTGGATGCTTTTAATAAAACTTTTGTGAATACGGAGAATTTAAAATGGTATGAGAACGAAAATAATTTTGAAGCCCGTTTTAATCTGGATGGAGTAAGGTCAGTTGTATGGTACAATAAAAAGGGTGAGTTACTGAAAATGCACCGTTATTACTTTGAATATAAATTACCTCCGTTTCTGTTAGGCAATATCCGGAAAAAAATGCCAGATCAAAAGATTTATGGTGTAACTGAAATTACAAATTCAGCCGGTGTAGTATATTATATAACAATAGAAGATAAAAAAACTGAGTTCAACTGAAAGCAGATAATACAGGCGATTTTGAAATAATAGAAAAATTTAAAAAAGCATAACCGGTTTTAAGAAATAAATGCTCCGGCGGTAAGATACCGCCATTCAAAACGGTCAGCCGTATGAGCATCATGCGGCTGACTTTTTTTATGCAGCACTTCGGGTTTTAATATTTTTTCGGCTACTAATTTTGTTTTTGCATCCAGTATCATATCCTGAACTGCTTTATTTTCCATCCATTTTTTTTGTGGGGGTTCAAAGCCAACTTTATCTTTTCGCCAAACAATTTCGTGTGCCAATTTTTCTTTCATGCTTTCACGTAAGAGCCACTTCGTCCAGCCATTTCGTATTTTAAAATTGGAGGGAAGTGTAAATAAAAATTCAACTAATTCATGGCTTAAAAAAGGCAACCGCACTTCTCTTCCGTGTGCCATACTGTTACGATCGGCATATCGCAATAACTCTTCCAGTCCGTTGGTAAAGGTATTGAAATGCAAAGCACCATTTAAATTGTAATAGGAAGGCGTGGTGTAATACGCTTCTTTACTTTGAAACCTTACAAACTCTTTTGTCAAATCTTCCTGACGTAGTGCATGTAATAAATATTGTTTTTCCAGAACAATAGATGCAAAATCGGGAATCCATGCAGCGATTGCATTATTAATTCCAAATTTTTCCTGCACACCATTTTCTCTTGCGGCTTTTAGTTCGCCACTGCGCAACAATTTCATTTTTCTAAAAAGTTCCTGCCAATACCATTTATAGTATTTATGATACCCTGCTAATGTTTCATCTGCGCCTTGTCCATCCAGTAAAACTTTTATAGTATGCTGTTTTGCCAATTCATAAACTTTATACTGCGCTAATACACTTGCACTGCCAAAAGGTTCTTCCTGATGAAAACAAATTTTTTTAAAATCGCTTACTAAATCATTTTCATTAACAGGTGTTGTAAAATGCTGAAGATTGAATTGATCGGCAATTTGTTTTGCAAACAGCGATTCATCTTTTTCAAAGCCCGGAAAGATTGCAGTAAAAGAAGCGAAAGGTGAGTTGTGGCCTTGCTTGTCCGGTGGGCAGGCAGTTGCTATTATTGAAGAACTATCTAATCCACCACTAAGGCTAGAGCCGATTGCCACATCACTTCTCAATCTTCTTTTTACAGATAATTGAAAAAAATGATTGAATTTTTCAATCGCTTCATTATCTTTTATTTTCTTATCAATTTCTTCGCTATCTATTTCCCAATATTTATCAATGCTCAGCTCATTCTGTTGAGGATAGAAATTTAATCTGCAGGCAGGTGGCAACTTAAATATGTTTTCATAAAATGTTTCTTGGGGTTTATCGGGATTGCCTGTATAGCCGATTGTAATAAAATTAAAAAGCATTTTAAGATTAGAGCTTCTCGTTATTCCTGCAGCCCACAATGCTTTCATCTCACTTGCAAATAAAAATTGTTCGTTATTAAAATAATAATAAAATGGTTTTTCGCCAAACCGATCTCTTGCTGCAAACAACACCTTTTCTTTCTCATCCCAAATAGCAAATGAAAACATGCCATCAAAATAATCCACGCAATCATCTTCCCAACAATCGTATGCGGCAACTATTATTTCCGTATCTGTTTTTGATTTAAAAGAATACCCTTTTTTTTGAAGCTCTTCCCGTAGTTCCGGGTAATTATATATTTCACCATTATGAATTATTGTATACCGGTTATTATAATGCATAGGTTGGCTGCCCGCATCTGTCAAATCAATTATTGAAAGGCGGCGATGACCGAGTAATACATTTCCTGCATCATTTTGCCAATGCCCTTCACCATCTGGTCCGCGGTGAGCCAGTGCATCGGTCATCTTTTTTAAATGCGAAAACGTAAACGCCTGACAATTGGTTTGTATTATCCCTGCTATTCCACACATGCATTGAAGATAACAGTAATTAAGGAATGATGTTTAATTTATAGAAAAATCAATAGGTAATCTGATTTCATAATTATCCCAGGCTATGATAAGGTCGGCGCCCATTTTGGATTCATCAAAAATCATGGTAAAATATTCTGTATGATGGTCCACAATTTTAGCTATTGCATTAAATCGGAATAAATCTTTTGAAGTATCCTGTCGCAAGCCCCAGGTATCAATATTATTGTTCAAAACAATCACCCAGTTTTTTTCGTTGGGAATGCTGTATAAAATATACCTGCCGGGTTTTATTTTTTTATTTTGAATCGTAACTTCTCTAAAAAACTGAATCTCGGTTGCTTCGTTGGCACCCAGCCGCCAGGGTTCATCAAACTTCAATACATCTTTGAATAATACTCTTCCGTTTAAATGCGGTCGGCTGTAAATTATTCTTATTATCAATGGTGTTGTTATTTGGTTCGCCACATTCATTTTATAATATTCCACGGGATAGTAAATCATATCCATTGGAGAAGCATCTACGGCTGAATATTTATTAGATGCGTAGTTGTGATTATGAATAATCGTTTTTACCGTATCTGCTACGGCAATTGTTTCAGGTTTTTGCTGTTCACTGTTTTTATTCCCACACGATAAAATAAATAAAATTGATATTATTAAGCTGACAGTTGTATAATTTTTCATTTGTTAAATTTAAAAAACAAAAGGAACTGATACTTTTAATGTATCCCATGCCACGATAAGATTACAGCCCGAAAATGTTTTATCAAAAACCATTGAAAATGATTCTATAATCTCGGTTGTTTTAGTAACCGGTACTTCCATTCTAGCCACGTCTTTTTTTATGTCGTACTTAAATGAACCCCAGATATCAGTATCCTTATTTACGATAATCGTCCATTTATCTTTTTCCACTATTGCGTATAAAGTATAGCGGCCTTTTGGAATTTTTTTCCCGCCAAACTTTACACTTTGATAAAATTCGATTTCGGTTGCTTCGTTGGCACCCATGCGCCATACAATTCCATATTCCACCAGCTCGCCAAAAACAACACGTCCGGCTTTTTGCGGACGGCCATATATTAATCTTATGACTGGAACATCGGCGGCTTTATCTTTAATTTTTAATACCGGATAGTTCTCAGGATAATAACTCATGTCCATCGGCGACTTATCCACAGCTGGCAATTTTGTTGCATCTGTTTGTGCATTTAAAGCTGAGGTAATAAAAAATAAAACAGAAATACTTAAAACGAGTTTTTTCATGTGCATGGGTTGTAGTTATCAAAAATATATTATTCGGTCAGTACTTTAAAACCATTTATATAGTTAAGATTCATTTAACAAGTCTATAAAGCGATTTTCTGCAAATTGTTTTATATCGTCGCTAAAATAATTGTACTGCTCTTGAAGCCATTCGATATTTTCAGTAAATAACCTGAAAGCGGTTACACTTTCAGTCAAATAATTTGCCCGGCGCACCAAACCGCCAAAACTTTTTTCAATCCCCCATGGGCTTTTATAGT
>JANPEU010000690.1:0-1734 GCA_031423175.1 Bacteroidota bacterium | reverse complement strand
GCCGGGTGTGAGTAAGCTGGTGCCGGTGGATTTTAGAAGTTTGGAAAACTAGTATTTAGTATTCAGTACTTAGTATTGAGATTTGGGACAGTATAATAATAGAAGTTTTTAATATAAGTCTGATTTCGTTTTGCGGGTCAGGCTTTTTTAATTTTATAAAATTATGAGTGAACAGACGAATTTTATAATTGAAATTGCTACTTCAGATTTTAATACAACTAAATCGGCAGTGGAAGGCGGTGCAGATAGAATAGAATTATGTGCCAATCTTGCTGAAGGTGGAACAACGCCACCTTACTCACAAATAAAAAAATGTAGGGAATCGTTTGATGTTTTATTATATCCAATTATTCGTCCGCGTGGCGGCGACTTTTTATACAACAAAGATGAATTTGAAATGATGAGTAATGATATACGGTTATGTAAAGAGCTGGGATGCGATGGGGTAGTAGTGGGGTTATTAAATATGGATGGAACAATAGATGTGGCAAGAACAGCAACGTTAGTTGAACTGGCTTACCCGATGGGAGTAACTTTTCATCGTGCATTCGACAGATGTAAAGATGCTTTCGCAGCATTGGAAGAATTAATTGAAATTGGTTGTGAAAGAATTCTTACATCCGGACAAATGCCATCTGTTGTTGATGGAGTTGATTTAGTAGCGGCACTAAATAAAAAAGCAGATGAAAGAATTATCATTATGCCCGGCAGCGGCCTGCGAAAAGAAAATATAAAAATGCTGGCAGAGAAAACCGGCTGTACTGAATTTCATTCTTCACTCAGAAGTAAAATAAAAAGTCCGATGCAGTTTATTCATCCGGGCTTTGCCAATTCAGAAGAAAGCTACCAGAATAATTTTATTGATAGGAATGAAGTGAAAGTATTAAGAAATGCGTTGAAATAAAAAATAAACCCCATCTTTTTGATGAGTTTTCCAGAAAAACATTAACTCGCTATTCGTATGAGGCAACAATTTATTTTTTTGAACCACATAGGCATATAGAAACATAGGTTTTCACATAGAAACCTATGTGTTTCTTTCTATTGTGCACTATGTGGCTATGTGGTTCCATTTTATCAGGTTAAAATATTAATAGGCGGACAGTCACTAAACATTATCTGTACTAAAACGCTTTCGGTGCAGCTTCTTTACTTGCCATATCAATCATGGCGGTTAATTCACTCATCAGTTTATCATCACTGCCATCAAAACCAATTGCTTTAAATCGGATCATTCCTTTTTTATCAATTACAAATTTGGTGGGTATGCCATCCACTTTAAATTCTGAAATTACTTTATCATCATTATCCATCAGTACATGAAAAGTATATTTGTTGCCAGCGATAAACTCAGCAGCATTTTTTTGTTTCTCATCGCCACGTTCCCATGAATCAATAAAAACAAATTTTACATTCGGGTCTTCTTTAAATTTATTCACTATTTTCTGCATGCCGGGGAAACTTGCTTTGCACGGGCCGCACCAGGTAGCCCAGAAGTCTACTACCACTACTTTACCTTTTAAATCACCAAGATTAATTTTCTTGCCATCTAAATCAACCAATGCAAATACAGGTGCACTTTCATTCAGCATCGTTTTGCGTAATTCCTCCAGCATTTTTGTGTATGATTCTTTTTCTAAGGCAGAAATATAATTGTCAAAACCTGTTTCTGATTTTTTGTCTTTTACATAAGCTCTTTTCAGAATGTCTTTCATATCAGTTGTAGACTTGCCA
>JANPEU010000689.1:0-1874 GCA_031423175.1 Bacteroidota bacterium | reverse complement strand
TTTTCCTTCATCACTTACATACTGCAATACTTTTATAAAATCTTTTAAATCGAGTAGCGGCATTTTATTATCATCGCAATATTTAAAAATCATAGCAACAAAACCGCCTTGCGTATCATTCAATCCTAAAATTTTTGAAAGTAGCACAGGTCCAAATTCACTTACGGTAGCACGAAGTCTTGCACCTTTTTGATTACTTAAAGTCAGAAGTTCAACAGGATAAGCAGCGGGTTTATATTCAATACTTAATTTTTGTATCCGGTCATTTATTTTATCATTTGCAATACCTGCAGCAGCTATGCCACTCAAGTCTCCTTTAATATCCATCATTACAACAGGCACACTTGCATCGCTTAATATTTCACTCAATACCTGCAATGTTTTTGTTTTGCCAGTTCCGGTAGCACCTGCTATCAGACCATGACGGTTCAATGTTTTTAATGGAAGCAAAACATCAGCTCCTGACACTACATTACCATCTAAAACAGCATTGCCGATTTTAAATGCTTCGCCTTTAAACGAATAACCTGCTTTAACGGCTTCGAGAAATTTTTGAGCCTCTGGCATAGTAAAATTTTTGTGGAAGTTAAATCAAATGGCTTAAAATAATGTGTTCAAATTAATATTTACAGATGGCTGGCTTTGCAGGAAATAACAGAATTGGAAGATTATTATAAACCGACGAAGCTGTAAAAGACCCTTTCACCAAAGACATTCTTTTAACAAAAAATTGAATCCTGATTCTTCAACCCCGGAATTACTTTACCTTTATTTGTATAAAATAATAAAACAACCATCATTTGCTTTAGTATTCGATGGAGGAAAAACAATTTAAACGAAAAAGTATGGAAGCTAAGAAACCTAAAATTTTATTGTGCGAAGATGATAACAATCTCGGCAGCGTATTGAAAAACTATCTTGAGTTAAATGATTATGATGTAATACTTGAAAGAGATGGTCGTCTGGGTCTTGCAGCATTTCAACGTGAAAAATTTGACATTTGCCTGTTGGATGTAATGATGCCGAATATGGATGGCTTTACATTAGCTGAAGAAATCAGAGACATAGATCCTGACATCCCTTTATTCTTTTTAAGTGCAAAAACAATGAAAGAAGATGTGATTCAGGGCTATAAGCTTGGTGCGGATGATTATATCACAAAGCCTTTTGACAGCGAAGTATTATTGCTGAAAATAAAAGCTATTCTGAAAAGAAATGAAGAGCAAAACCGGGAAAGCGATAATAAGGAATTTGATTTAGCCAGTTACCATTTCAATCCGAAGCTGCGCCAGTTGATTCATAATAATATTACGCAAACGCTTTCTCCAAAAGAGAATGAATTACTGAAAATGCTTGCTGAATATCTGAATGATTTGCTGCCAAGAGATCAGGCTTTGAAAAGAATATGGGGCAGCGACACTTATTTCAATGGTAGAAGTATGGATGTTTATATTGCGAAATTGCGTAAATATTTAAAAGACGATGAAAAGATCGAGATAGTGAATATTCATGGCAATGGATTCAGGTTGGTGGTGCAGAGTTAATTTTCAATCCCCTCTATCCGTTAGTATATTGAAAGCGGCTGTTTCAAAAGATGCAGCCGCTTTTTATTTTACTGGTGAAATTTCCTGTAAATCCTTTATTCTTTTGTTCATCACCCGAAACCAGATTGGGGGAATTAATGAAAGTAAAACCATGCCTGGGTAGCCCGTCGGCATTTGTGGTGAATCATTGTGGTGACGAAGTAACTGGTACTTGCGGCTGGCTAAGTAATGGTGGTCGCTATGCCGGCTGAGTTCAAAAAGAAAAAGTCTTCCGATTATATGATCACTATTCCAGCTATGAGCAGGCATAGCCCGTTCGTATTTTTCATC
>JANPEU010000688.1:0-2065 GCA_031423175.1 Bacteroidota bacterium | reverse complement strand
TAATCGTTTTACTTTATTATTTTTTATTACACTGTTTTTTTGTGGAATAAATTTTCTGAGGGCACAATCATTGCCCAATGCCCCAAAAACAAATACAACAACTGCCGATGATAGTTTACGGGTAATAGAAATTTTGCCTGGCGTTCGAAAATTGGAAATGCTGAAGATAGACGACTCCACAGAATTACAAATCTTAGCCGGCAATGTAAAGTTGAAACAAGGTAGCACTTATATCGATTGTGATAGTTGTGTAATAAATAATCGCACAAAAATATTTGAAGCTTTTGGCAAAGTACATATCAATGACAGCGATACGGCGCATGT
This sequence comes from Bacteroidota bacterium, assembly GCA_031423175.1. Taxonomy (GTDB): domain Bacteria; phylum Bacteroidota; class Bacteroidia; order Chitinophagales; family Chitinophagaceae; genus VBAR01. The sequence goes on along the minus strand of JANPEU010000688.1, from coordinate 1,741 downwards.
TTACTCCGACTATCTCCGTTATTTTCAAGATAAGCGTCTTGCTTTTTTAAAAGGCAATGTAAAACTTACCGATGGCAAAGGCGTATTAACTACTCCAGAATTGGAGTATGATCTAAATACTAAGATTGGTATCTATAAAAAAGGCGGAAAGGTTATAAACAAAAAAACAGTTATCACCAGCCAGGAAGGATTTTATTATACAGATTTAAAAGATGTGTATTTTAAAAAAGATGTAGTATTAAAAGATCCTGCCTATGATATAAAAACAGATTCGCTGCTGATAAATACTGAGACACAGATTGCAAGATTTATAGCATACACGTATATAAAAGATAGTAGCGGAAGAGTAATAGAAACCAGCGATGGCTATTATGATTTGAAAAAAGGGAATGCGGAGTTTGGTGGCAGGCCAAAAATTTTTGACAAACAATTTACCGTGAGAGCAGATAGCATTGCTTTTAATGACAGCACTGGCGTATCTCAGTTCAAAGGCAATGTTGTGATAATCGATACCGTTGAGAAAACAACCATTATTGCGGGTAATGTTTTTCGGGATAACACGAATGAAACATTGCTTGCCACCAAAAAACCATTAATGATTATAAAGCAGGAGAATGATTCAATCTTTATCTCAGCAGATACGTTGTTTTCAGGACGGTTGACTGATTTGTATGCAAGAAAGGATTCAATTGCTAAAGAACTCGTAAAACAAAAAAAGATTGCAGAATCAATTAAAGCAGATAGCGTAGCTAAAAACCGGATTCTTTTAAAAGATTCAGCAACCCGTACCCGAAATTCAGAAACATTCAATTCGGATAGTATTATAAAACAAAATCCAATTATAAAAGATACGGCTCTAAAAGTAAAGCCTCCGGATTTGGTAAAAACAGATAGTGTAGTGAAGAAATCCGCAGGATCCGGCGAAGATACTGCAAACGTAGAAAAAATTACTGGTGTAAGAATTATTGATCTCAATAAAAAAGACAGTACCGGAAAGAAAGACAGCACCAACCGTTATTTTGAAGCATATAGAAATGTCCGCATTTTTTCTGATTCATTGCAAGCAGTATGTGACAGTCTTTTTTATAGTTTTAAAGATTCAACTTTCCGGATGTACTACGATCCCATTGTATGGAGTAAAGAAAAAAATCAAGTAACAGGCGATACAATTTTATTATTTACAAAAAATAAAAAAGCGGATCGGTTAAAAGTAATCAACAACAGTTTTTTGGTAAATGAAGTAGAAGCTGGTGTTTTCAACCAGGTAAAATCAAACCGGATGGATGGCTTTTTTTTCGATGGTAATATTGATTCGGTCCGTGCCAGAGGTTTGGCAGAATGTATTTATTTTTTACAGGATGAGGACAGTGCTTACACCGGCATTAATGAATCTAAATCAGATGCAATGGACATTTATTTCAAAGAAAAAGAATTAGATAAAGTTGTTTTCAGAAGCGCAGTCATCGGAACGATCTGGCCTATTAAGCAAAAAAAGCCCGGTGAGATGCGCCTCTCCTCTTTCCAATGGTATGATAGCCGCAGACCAAAATCAAAGACAGAGTTGTTTGAATAAATTGGTGAATGGTGAGTTGTCAATTGTGAATAGGTTTCAAAATAAGTGAAGCATACGCTTAATTGAATTTGCAGACTGACAATATCAGGGATTAACTCACAATTCACAACTCACCATTCTCTTTTTTGCATTTCCTTTAAACTTTACTGGCACTATTTTCGTTTCAAG
>JANPEU010000687.1:0-5466 GCA_031423175.1 Bacteroidota bacterium | reverse complement strand
CTCTATGAAAAACTTTCGGAGCATATTGGCAGATATACCTGCGTAATGATAGCACCCGATGATGCGCAACTGATAACCGGTGGCAGTGAAGAAAGAAGAAGATTTTTAGATGCCCTCCTCTCCCAACTGGATGCAGATTATCTGAAGCATTTAATTGTTTATAATAAAATTTTGCGTCAGCGAAATTCGTTGCTGGCCTCTTTTGCTGAAACAGGAAACAGAAATTTACCCTTGCTGGATGTATTGAATGAGCAACTGATAAAACCCGGGAATTTTATTTTTTCGAAGCGAAAAGAATTTTTATCCCGGTTTATTCCTGAGGTTATAAAACTATACTATGAAATTTCGAAACGAAAAGAAGATTTAAGTATTAGTTACGAAACTGATTTAACAAATACATCATTCACCGAATTACTAAACACCTACCGGCAAAAAGATATGCTGGCACAGCGAACCACTACCGGCATACATAAAGATGATTTGGAAATAAAAATGAATACGCAGTTATTTAAAAATATAGCATCGCAAGGGCAGCGGAAAAGCTTATTGTTTGCATTGAAACTTGCAGAACTGGAAGTATTGAAAAACGAAAAAGGGTATGCTCCTGTTTTGTTATTAGATGATGTATTTGAAAAATTAGATGAAGATCGCATCAGCAATCTTTTAAAAAAAGTATGTATCGAAAACGAAGGGCAGGTGATAATTACAGATACGAATGAAGTAAGGCTTTCGGAGCATTTAAAACAAATTGATTGTGATTTTGATTTGTTTAAGATTTAAATTTTCATTTTGGTTGACAATTTATAACACATCATGAGTGTAGTAACAGTTGATTTTACTTTTACAATCTGATGTTCCAAATCTATATTTCGTTTATTACCTTAAATTTTTATTAGATTGGTTATTCAACTGTATGTTCTTCTTTTACTTCAAGTTTTTTTAAATCGGATGTTGCGGGGCCGTTTATTACTTTGCCTTCAGTAGTAAATCTGGATCCGTGCATCGGGCAATCAAAAGTTTTTTCATCAGCATTCCATTGAAGTATTGCGCCCAGGTGAGGGCAAACTGCTGTGCAAGTATGTAAGTTATTTTCCTCATCACAGTACACTGCAATCTTTTTAAATCCGGAAGACATAATTCCACCTTCGCCTGGTTTTAATTCATCAATGTTTTTTATATCTGCGGCTGTAAACCAATCTCCGTATTGAGCAACCATGTTCCCTACTTCCTGCAAATAATCACCTGTGGTTTTTAATGAAATGCGGGAGGGGCTGTACATTTTAATCCAGGGATTATCTTTTCCGGTAATAATGTCTGTGATAATCATTCCGCCAAGCGTACCATGTGTCATGCCATTACCTGAGTCTCCTGTAATAATGTAAATATTATCATTACCCGGATTTTTACCAATGTATGCTAATGCATCAATAGGTTCCATTACCTGGCCTGACCATTTAAACTCAATAGTTTCTATAATGGGAAAACGTTTCTTCGTCCATTCTATAAGTCTTGTGTAGCGATCTTCTTCTTTAATATCCTCATCATCTGCCTGACCAGTGCGGTGGTCTTCGCCTCCTGCAATCAGTATGTCATATTGTTCATCAAATTTTTCTAACCGAACATAATGGTAGGGTTGTGATACCCATTTAGAATCATGGTCGCCAGTATCCCACCATAAAGCGTATGGCAATTTTTCTTTTAGAACTTTGGCAGCAATAACATAAGTGCGGTAAGGCCACTGCTTGGTGTGCATGGTTACCCAGTCATTAACAGGGGTATTAGTTGCTACTACTATATGATTTGCTTTTAAAGTAAAACCATTTGCAGTTGCTCCTTTAGTTGTAATGTTTTCTGCTTTTGTTTGTGTGTAAATTTTACCACCCAATTGTATAAAAGCATCTGCTAATCCTTTTAAATAAAGCAAAATATGAAATTGAGCCTGGTTAGAGAATTTGATACACCATTTTCCTTCTTCCGCTGCAATACCAGGAATGGAATTCAACATCTCTGTAATAAGCCCAGCTCTTTTTGTAGCATCGTATTCTTTCTCTAACGTTTCTTTTGTATCGGATGAATGTAAAAACAAATAGCCATCCACTCTTTTAAAATTACAATTTATATTGTTAAGCTTAACTGTGTTTTCTATCCATTCAATAGCAGCCATATGGCTGTTGGCAGCTAATTGTGCAGTATGTTCGTCAAAAGTTTTTTCCAATTCAAAATAACGATCGTCAAGAGCACAAGTGAGATGTGCAGTTGTTCTTCCTGTTTCGCCACTGCCAATAAAACCATCTTCAACCAATGTTACTTTCCGCCCTTGTTTTGCAAGACAATAAGCTGTGGTAAGCCCGGATATGCCACCACCAATAACTAAAATATCCGTCTCAATATCCTGGTTTAATTGTTTAAAAGCTAATCGCTGTTCAGATGACGAAAACCAAAAAGAAAGATTTTCACCTGAGGTAATATTATCATTTACAGGTTCTGGGCTGGGTGTGTTAACAGATTCTTTCAAAATAAATGTTTTTAATGTTTAATAAATATCAGGGCACTTCTTTTATTTCTTTCCTTTTACATCTTCATGTTAGTACTTCTTTATTTTATTGCCATCTTAGTAGTAAGCGTTAAAAGAAAAATTGATTCCTCCAAAGCAAGCACACTGTGTGGCACATTTTCATGCAGCGCCAGCATTTGTCCGCTGCCCAATTCTACAGTTCGTCCTTCGGTTGTAAATGATATTTTTCCTTTCAACACCTGTATGCTAATTATACCGTCAGCTGTATGCTTAGTCATTTCAGCATCTTTATGTAATGCAATAAGAACAATACGCAAACCATTCGTTTTAAAAACTGTGATGGCGTTCCGGTCACTCTCCTTCCATGTCTGCTCATTTGTAATTTGTTCATTAAAAGAATGAAGGTCAATTGTAACCAGCGACGCATCTATAATGCGGCCTCCTTGCGGACGTTGGGTGGTTGCTTCATTTGATTTTTCATCCATTCTTTTAGTTTTTTATTTTAAGTAAAAAGTGGTCCGTTATGTTCTTGGCTAGTTGCAGCTGTCAGAAATGTGGAAGAATTTGTATATTGAATGAGAGACATATATATGGTAACAATAAAAATGATATCCAATAAAATACGAACAATTAAAATGCTTTTTTATTTTATCAGAAATTAAGCGAACTAATAAAATTATACCTGATTAACTGGTGAAGTGTTACATAATTTAAATTAAAATTTGGATCATTCACACGATTGATTTTTTGAATAATAAAATTCAAATCAAACTGTGTATCTGTTTTTTCGTGAGCTGAAATAGGAAGCTAAATACAATTAGAGGAATGATTTGTCAATACAATGAATCTTAAAGTGAGTGAATGTATTACTCAATTCACGCAGTTGGAATGAGGCGTTGGAATTGTGCTTAGCTTACCAACAAGTTTACTGTCAGGCTTCTCAAATTCGACAAGGATACTTTGTTATTATTTCACTCATCCTCCGAAGTTAGAATGATTTCTTCATATTAGATTTGTTGGAACGCCACCCGCTTGGCTATGCTGCATTCCAACAATGGCGTGCAGCTTTCGGTAGGCTACCAACCACGGCAAATGAACCCACTGATTTTGTTCCAGCGGGTTTAGCTTTTTTTTTAAAATATGATTCACTTAGTAAATAGTCCAGTTCCAAGATTTGAACCTACAGTTCCAGGTTTTATTTGAAGATAATATCTGCTTGTTGGGTCTTCTTCTATTGCGATGTGTCCATCTTTCTTAATAATTACGTCGGTTCCAAATTTTAATTTTGCCGGGTTGGCTTTAACCCCAAAATTATGTGGACCGCCACCTTTGTTAACCATTTCATCAAATCCTACTAACATTGAGTTTGATATATTGAAAGAGTTTTTTTCATCTTTATTTAAAACCCAAAAGATGTTTGCATTGGTTACTACATTATTGTAATACTTGAAATCTTCTGCAACAGACCATGTCCATACTGCTGCACCATAATTGCCGATTACCAGGTTGTGGTGCATTTCACAATGTTCCGCTGGCTTATCGGAAAACCAAAATACAACGGCATCCTTAACATGATAAAAAACACAATGGTCAACTACAACACCCTGCCCGCTTGCTAAAACAGCAAGGTGATTGGGAATGGCAACTTTATCGCCAATAAATAAACACTGAGTAATTCGCAGGTCATCAAGATTTCGACCTTCCCGTACAATCGGATAGTTTCTTCTTACAATTCCCTCTGCAGGCTTTTCATGTACAGGTGTTCCCAAAACACGAAGCCCCTGAATCGTAACATAACTTGTTTCAATTTGAATACCATAAGAAGCACCTTTAAACGGGTCTTCATTGCCATACGGTTTGAAGTTCAACGGCATTGTTGATACAATCACCGGCATCAACCCAGGATTCCAGATTGAATCATCCGGCAAAATTTCTGCACGAATTGTAAGACGTTCTGTCTTGGAAAAATGCCAGTTTACAGGTTGAAATGTAGCGGTAGCTGCCAAACCATATATACCTTCAGAAAGATAAATGGTTATAGCGCCTTTTCCATTTGCTTTATTAACTCTGTTTGCGGCTTCGTTCAATGTTTTGAGTGGACTTCCTTTTGTGCCGCTATTTATGTCATTACCAAATTCAGGATTTAAATAAATGTTTCCATCTTTTGGAAACGTATTGATTTGCGCTATAAGCACATTGCTTATAAAGGTGAGTATCAGCAATAGCTTTAAATTTCTTTTCATTGTTGTAAATTTTTAAGTGAATAACAATGCAAAGGTGTTACGGTATATAGCAATTAACCCTTAAACTACCTTAAGAAATAGACTTACGCTTTGACAAATCTTTTCGGATTTTGCTTAAAAATTCTGGAGTAATGCCCAAATAAGAAGCAATTTGTGTATTAGGCAATCGGTTAGCAAGATTGTGGTATTGTTCAAGGAAACTCAAATAACGTTGTTCAGCAGTTGAACTGAAATTTTGCAAAATACGGTTTTGCAACTCTACATATTTATTTTCGATGATGACTTTAAAGATTCGGTCAAGTTTTGGAATGTTGAGATATAAAAAATAGAGGTCTTTTTGTTCAATTTGTAAAACTACAGAATCTTCTAATGCTTCAATATAAAGGCTGCTTGGCTTGTTTGTATGAAAGCTGCCAATGTCCGCAATCCAGTCGTTTTCTGCTGCAAACTGAATAGTATGCTCGTAGCCTTTGTCGTCAATACCATACATTTTAAAGCAACCTGAAACGATAAACGTATAGTGTTTGCACAAAGAACCTTCTTTTAATATTTTATGTTTTCGTTTTATTGTCTGCTGAAAAAATTTCCCTCGCAATAAAGTCTTCTCTTCTTTGGTTAAAGGAATATAGACCTCAAAATGCTTTATAACGAAATCTTCTGTCATTGCTATTCTCTTGTAAAGTTGTTTTGAATTGCCGCTAGCACTTG
>JANPEU010000686.1:0-12819 GCA_031423175.1 Bacteroidota bacterium | reverse complement strand
GCATTCATCAGTTGCTGGGATGAAAAATTCAAAAGCAATTTAGTAAGACCGGAAACTGTAATCAACAAAGTATTGAGTGATGCATGGAGACCTTATATACAAACACCGCCATTTCCTTCCTATACAAGCGGGCATGCTACTAACTCTGCAGCAGCTGCCGAAGTAATGACTGAATTTTTCGGGGACAAATTAAGTTTTACAGATACTTCTTTGCTTGAGTTTGGAATTAAGAACAGAACAATTACTTCGTTCCGGGATGCAGCAAGAGAAGCGGCTATGTCAAGATTATATGGCGGTATTCATTACCGCTTCGATAATGAAGAAGGAACAAAAGCTGGTACAAAGCTGGGTGAATTTATTGTGGCAAGATTGAAAATGTCCAAAGGACTCATTGCGGAGAAAAAATAATTATTAAAACGAAAATTAACAATTTAAATCATGAATCGATTTCTGCTTAAAAATAAAATACTATTACTGATTACTTTTTCATGTATGCTCAATTCTGTGAAAGCACAAACAGATATTGATGGCATCATGATGGAAAAAAATGCATTCTGTGTGGGGCCGATGTATGGCCATAGTAGCTGGAAAAATTACTGGGAGGGTACATTGAAACGGGATAATGCAAATCTCGGAACGGTTTCTTCAACCATGTACAATATCATGGGAAATTATGGAGTCACCAATAAACTAAACATACTATTTGGTTTACCTTATATAAAAACAAAAGCATCTGCCGGGCAACTAAAAGGATTGAAAGGAATACAGGATCTTTCTCTTTGGGTAAAATGGAAAGCTTACAGTAAGAAACTGGGCGAAGGCCGTTTATCTTTATTTGTTATCGGCGGCTATTCATTACCTGTTTCAGATTACACAGCCGATTTTTTACCAATGTCCATTGGCCTTGAAAGTAAAAATCTTTCCTTACGTGGTATGGCAGATTATCAAATGGATAAATGGTTTGCCACTGCATCTGCCACTTATGTAAGAAGAAGTAATATTGAAATAGACCGTACTGCTTATTACACTACAGAAATGCATTATACCAATGAAGTGAAAATGCCGGACGCAGCTTCGTTTAATGTAAGAGTTGGTTACCGCAATAATGGAATCGTTGCAGAAGCCGTTGCTGATAACTGGACAACATTGGGTGGTTTTGATATTACCCGTAACAACATGCCATTTGCAAGTAATAAAATGAATGCAACAAGAGTTGGTTTCAATTTTAAATACCCCATAATGTTTCACCGGCAACTCGCAGTAGTTGGAAATATTATGTCAACTGTTGCCGGAAGAAATGTTGGACAGTCAACAGGATTTAATGCCGGTATATTTTATGTGCTCGACCTTTCGCCCAAAAAGAAAATGGATTCTGATAAAACTAAAAAATGAAACCAATGAAAAAATTATATATAATATTATTTGTTTTTACCATAGCCTTTAGCTATTCCTGTTCTAAGGAATTAACAGAAACTAATCTTGAATTTCCTGCTTTGCAACCTGCGGCAACAGATATTAATGCAGGTATCTGGAGACCAATTTTAATTACAGGAACCACAGAGTTTGCAGTGGCAGCACCTGCGGCAACAACAACACCCGATTATATTGCACAGTTAAATGAAATAAAAAGTTTTCAATCAAATTTAACCAAAGAAGAAAAAAATGCAGTGAAGTACTGGAGTGCTGGAGCTGTGCTGCGTTGGAATGAAATTATGCGGGAACTTGTAGCCTTGCATAATTTACCGCCGTATCAAAATGCAGATGGCACTTATCCACTTCCCAGCGCTAACAATCCTTTAGCCTATCCTCAATTTCCATTTTCAAACCCGCCGTATGCAGCAAGAGCTTATGCTTATGCAAGTGCAGCTGTGTATGATGCCCTGATAGCTGCATGGCATTATAAAAAATTATACAATCGTTTAGCACCATCCAAAGTAGATGCAACTGTAAAATCATTAATACCTCAATCCGATTTACCATCATACCCATCAGAGGATGCAGTAGTAGTAGGAGTAATGAGTGAAACATTAAAATTATTATTCCCAGGCGACCAGGAATTTATTCAGGGGAAAGCAGAAGAACATAAACGTTCAAGAATAATTTCTGGTGCTAATGTTCGCAGCGATATAGAAGCAGGCGAAGCATTGGGAAAATCAGTTGCACAAAAATTTGTAACCCGTGCAAGAGGCGACCGTGCAGGTGCAGCAGTTGGCAATCAAACTATCTGGACACAAACGGAGAACGATTGTATTGCAAGAGGTGAAATTCCATGGATAAGCCAGGAGTCGCCAAAAAGACCGGGCATGCTGGTATTATTTGGCAGAGTAAAAACATGGTTGTTCGATTCATTGACGATGGTAACAACCATTCGCCCAACACCACCGCCCTCCACATCATCAAAACAATTCAAAGATGAAACAGCAGAAGTTTACCAGTTCAGTATTAATTTAACAAGAGAACAATTGCGTATTGCTCATTTCTGGGCAGACGGTGTGGGTACATACACACCCCCGGGTCATTGGAATGCAATAGCTGCAGAAGATTTTGTAAAACAAAATTTCAGTGAAGTGCGATGGGCAAGAAATCTTGCATTATTAAATATGTCATTGATGGATGCTGCAATTGCCTGTTGGGATGCGAAATATTTTTATTTTAACCCACGGCCATCGCAAATGGACCCACGTATAAAATCAGTAACGGGCCTTCCCAATTTTCCATCCTATACTTCGGGGCATTCTACTTTTAGCGGAGCAGCTGCCACCATTCTTGGTCATATCATTCCAGCCCGTGCAACTGATTATACCAATATGGCAAAAGACGCATCGCTATCCCGTTTGTATGGTGCTATTCATTACCGCAGTGATTGTGAAAAAGGTTTAGAGTGCGGGAATAAAATTGGTGATTACGCAAAACAAAGAGCAAGAACAGATGGGGCTGAATAAGATATTTAAAGTTCGTTAAATATAGACATAAGCATACAAACCCCTCCGTTTCTACGGAGGAGGTTTTTTAAATTTTGACACGGAACGAATCATTTGTAAAACTTAAGTATGAAAAAAATTTTCTGGTCAGGCATACTTGGATTACTATTTTTTGAAATAGCAAATGTGTATTTCATTATGCCTATGCCCGGCAGCCAGGAAATGAATAGCATTGATATTGCTTATTTTTTATATAAATGGCGTTGGATATTCCGGGGGGTATTTGCATTGATGATCATCATTGGGCTATTAAAATCTAGTTGGAAAAGAAAATGGTTATTAGTAATCCCGTTGTTTTTAGTAGCTGCTGTTATTTATATGGCCAATTTTAAAATGGCTGCCGATGCTATGTTTCAACAGCCCAAACAAATCCAATTCACCAGTGCTGATAAGAACAAAGTGGATACAAACAGATTGGTCATTGGTATTACAATCAATGGCGAATCCAAAGCATATCCAATTCAATTTTTAGGTTATCATCATCATTTGCAAGATACCGTGGGTGGAAAATTAATACTGGTTACGTATTGCACTGTATGCAGATCAGGTCGTGTGTTTGAACCAATCGTAAATGGCAAACTGGAAAAATTCAGATTGGTAGGTATGGATCATTTTAATGCAATGTTGGAAGATGCAACAACTAAAAGCTGGTGGCGACAAGCAACCGGTGAAGCGATTGCCGGAAAATTGAAAGGACAAAAATTGCCAGAAGTATTCAGTACACAAACATCGTTAACGGCATGGTTGCAGTTAAACCTAAATTCATTAATCCTGCAAGCCGATCCTTCTTATTTAAAATCCTATGACAGCACATTTAAATATGAAACTGGAAAAAGCAAAAGTAAATTAACCGGAACAGACAGTCTTTCATGGAAAGACAAATCATGGGTAGTTGGAATAAAGGTTGGTAAAGAACGCAAAGCCTATGATTGGAACCAATTGAAAACAGAAAGAATCATTCAAGATAAAATTGGTAACACTTCTTTAGTGCTTGTACTGGCAACAGATAATAAAAGTTTTTTTGCATTTGAACGAATAGCCGATGCAAAATTTAGTTTAATAAATGACACCCTTGTTTACAATAACAAACATTTTGGAATTGATGGACACGGTATTGACACATCATCTTCACTAAAACCCATACCCGCATATCAGGAGTTTTGGCATAGCTGGCGGACTTTTAATCCCGGCACAAAAAAATACTGATAAGACTTCTTCAGAAACAAGCGGTTAAAACCTTAATAGGAGGAGAGTGTTGATTCATTTTGATGAATCACCATTTTTGTTTTTATCTTTAGTCAAACGAAGAACGATTGCTTATTAAATAATAACGTATGTCAAATTTTAAAATCAAACTATCGCTGTTTCTTAATTATTTTGTTTTTGCAATACTGCTGAATAGTGTAGGTACTGTAATTCTGCAAGTGCAAAACAATTTTGATATTTCTAAAGGTTCTGCAAGTATACTGGAAGCATTTAAAGATTTAAGTATTGCCATTGCTTCATTTTTAGTTGCTTCTTACGTGGTGCGTATCGGCTATAAGAAAACTATGCTGATTGCGCTGGTGCTTGTTTCTGTTATGTGCATTATCATGCCATCTGTCCCTAGTTTCCTGATGACGAAATTATTATTTGCAACAGTCGGTGTAAGTTTTGCTTTAATAAAAGTTTCCGTATTTGCCACATTGGGTCTGATAACATCCAATAAGAAAGAACACCTGAGCCTGATGAATTTCCTGGAATCTTTTTTTATGGTAGGTGTTCTTACCGGTTATTTTATTTTCGCATCAGTAGTAGATAATAACAATCCCCAATCAACAAAATGGTTTGATATTTATTACGTGCTGGCCGGGCTTTCCATTGCTGCATTTTTATTATTGCTTTCTACTAAACTGGATGAATCATCCGTACAAAAAGCAGAAGCGGGCAAATCTGTTGGACTGGAATTCCTGGAAATGCTGAAACTTATAATTATACCTCTTGTTCTTGTTTTTATTTTCAGTGCTTTCTTTTATGTATTGATTGAACAAAGTATCATGAGCTGGCTTCCCACTTTTAATAATGATGTTTTGAAATTGTCAACCAGCCTGAGTATTCAGATGGCCAGTATACTTTCTGCATCCATAGCATTGGGAAGATTTTTAGCGGGTATTGTACTGAGAAAAATTGACTGGCTCTTTGTTCTTGTTGGATGCCTGGTGGCTGCAGCCGCACTTGTGTTACTGGCTGTACCACTTGCAAAATCTGTATCGGGTACACCAGTTAACAGTTTAAAGGATATTCCAATTGTTGCATTTATATTTCCATTGATAGGTTTATTTCTTGCACCGATTTACCCGGCTATCAATTCTGTTATTCTGAGCAATCTTCCAAATCACAAACATGGAGCTATGTCAGGGTTGATAGTTGTATTCTCTGCGTTGGGGGGAACAACTGGGTCTATCATTACCGGGCATATCTTCGGGGCATATGGCGGACAAACAGCTTTTTATTTTTCATTGATTCCCATAACCATTCTTATTGTTCTGTTATTTATATTCAAAAAAGTGCAACCAAAAACCGCTGTTACTCTCTGATTTTTTTGCAGTAAATAAAATAATCTTCTTATGGCCGGATTAGAAATTCATGACTTACATCCATTGTTTGAAGATGTGCAGCTTCAGCAAATTTTCCCCGATGGAAAAACATTTGTTGATTGCATTCCTAAATTTCCTGTTGAAGAAATTAATCAGAAATATCTTGCAGAAAAAAATAGCAGCAATTTTAGTTTGAAAACTTTTGTACTTGTAAATTTTGGTTTGCCTGTAGCACCTTCTTCCTCATTTGTTTCTGACTCATCAAAACCCGTTGAAGAAAATATTGAATTGCTCTGGAATGTTCTTACAAGGCAGCCCGATAAACAAACCGGCTCATTAATTCCTTTGCCAAATCCTTATATCGTTCCCGGTGGCCGGTTTGGTGAAATATATTATTGGGACAGTTATTTTACAATGCTGGGTTTACGAGCATCCGGTAAAACAGATATGATTGAAAACATGGTAAAAAATTTTTCGTTTCTAATCGAGACACAGGGATATATACCCAATGGAAACCGGACTTACTTTCTGGGTCGTTCGCAACCACCCTTTTTTTCATTGATGGTGAAATTGCTGAGTGAATTAAAAGAGAAAAGTGTTTTAGTACATTATTTACCACAATTAGAAAAAGAATATGTTTTCTGGATGAAAGGTGTGAATGAATTAAATGAAAACAATACTGCACTTCATCATGTAGTAAGAATGCCGGATGGAGAAATCATGAACCGCTACTGGGATGAAAATGAAACGCCACGACCTGAATCATACCGCGAAGATGTTGAGCTTACTCATGAATCTGAACAGGATGATAAAACGCTATACCGGCATTTAAGAGCCGGTGCAGAATCAGGATGGGATTACAGTAGCCGATGGTTTAAAGAGGGGCATTCTTTTAGCACTATTCATACTACGGATATTATTCCTGTAGATTTGAATTGCATGCTGTTTCATTTAGAGTTTCTTATTGCTGAAGCATTCGAACTTAACAATGATGAAATAAAATATACTGTTTACAAAGAACTATCTGAAAAAAGAAAAAGAGCAATTCATAAATACTGCTGGAATGATTCATTAAAATTTTTTACCGATTATGATTTCAAAGAAAAAAAATTAAAGCAATCTCTGACACTGGCAGGAGTTGGACCTTTATTTTTTGAAATTGCTACTGAAGAGCAAGCAGCACATTCAGCCTTATTAATTAAAAATAAATTTCTGAAAGCTGGCGGATTGATTACTTCATTAGAAACAACCGGTCAGCAATGGGATGCCCCGAATGGTTGGGCACCACTGCACTGGATGACTGTGATTGGTTTGGAAAATTATAAACAGCATGGATTAGCTGCTGAAATTGCACAGCGATGGATAAAATTAAATACGGATGTTTTTAAACGCACCGGCAAGCTGATGGAAAAATATAATGTAGTGGACACTCATCTTGAAGCGGGTGGTGGTGAATATGAAGGTCAGGATGGATTTGGCTGGACCAATGGTGTGTTGTTTGCTTTGATAAAAAAGTATGAACTCTATTAAATCAATTTACTTTGACAACTGTTCTTATATAAACCTTGTTTGCCACAGAAATCTTAATATAATAAACACCATCAGCCATTTTCTTTAAATCAATCATTTTATTAAACTCGGTTTGCAAAACTCTTTGTTGAGTATTAGAAACAATATTGCCAAGATTGTCCAGTACTTCTATTTTAATATCCTTATTTATTAAGCGTTTTGCAGTAAGATAAAACTCACCGGTTGATGGATTCGGGACTACTTTAATCTGGAATTGATCATCCACATTTACAATACCAGTACTCAGCGAAACCGTATCATTTTGCGATCGTATTGGACCATTGCCGCAACTATTAATTCCATTAACTGATAAAGTATAATTTCCAATAGTAGTCCAGGATATGGTAATGGTATTTGTATTCTGGCCATTTGTAATAGTTCCGCCTCCACTTAACTGCCAGTTGTACCCGGTTGCATTTGTAATAGGGGTAACAGAATAATTCAAATTTTGACCTATTAAAACACTTGTATTTCCGGATATGATACCTGGTTGTGATGGCTTTGGATTTACAGTAACGTTGATCTGCTGAGAATTTACCTGGCAAGTGAAACTGTCAATAATTGTTACTGAATAAGTGCCGGATGTTTTTACAACAATTGAACGGATGGTTGCTCCATTGCTCCATAGATAGTTACGCATATTTGCGTTAGCTGAAAGTACTACACTATCTCCTTCGCAAAAAACAATGGGGCCGCTTGTATTAACAACTGCAATAGTATTACATCTATGAGTAGTTGTTATTGCATCAAAAATAATAGGAGCCGACTCAACATTCAATGCACTGTCGGTTGCTATGCTATAGAACCTGTATGTTGAATCCATGCGGCCAAAAAATGTTGCAAGAGTATCTCTTGTGTTTATTTTCCAGTGGCGGTATAAGCCACCATTAACAGAATAGTAAACCGAATATTGCAATACTCCTGAACTTGTATCTGCGCCACGCCATTTAACTGTAAATGTTGAATCAAGTGTAATTGTAGGTAGCGAATCAACTTTACTATGGGGTTTAATATTGTCAATTGTATTCGTCCAATTATTTGTTACTATTGGCGGGTTGTTATCAAAGATTATATAAGCCTTATTTGATACAATGCTGTTGTTTAGTATAGTATCTTTCACTTTAACAGAGTAAAAAACACTTCCTTCACCTTCAGGGGCTGTAATATTAGGAGGAAGAAAACCTGCAAGTGGATTGTTTGTTGGAGTTAAAGTAATCGGGTCGAGAGAGTTAAAATTCCAGGTTAAAACTCCGGTTTCTTCATTAAGGTCAGCAGTAATTCTTACTACGAGATCATTATTCGGTCTGAGGTCAATATTTGTTGAAAAATGTTTTGTTCCAGCAGGAAGCCGAATTATTGTATCTCCTAAACTAATTAATCCTAATTGTAAAGTTGATAAATCAAATTTAGTAACATCTAATGTGTCAATTATTAATATATTTTGGGCCGATGCAGTAGCGGTATCTACATTTTCAAAATGGATTAGGTATTCAAGAAATCTACTGTCAGAAACAAATTGATTTAGCCCAGTACCAGTAGGCCCAATTTTATCATTTGGATCAAATGATGCAACAGGAGTTAATGACTTTCTAGATAAACGGGTATTTGAAAAAGCAGAATAACAGGATGAGCCGGTTCCTAATCCCCCTATAAATGTTTTTGTTATTCTTACAAAGGTTTTTTGCGAATGTGAAAGAGCTATAGCTGGATTTAAATAAGAGATACAACTTGTCAGAACCCCCGTCATACTTTTAAAAAAGTCATATAATTCATAATGGTACTGGTCAGGATAAGCGATAGTAAAAATTAATGGTGATAGACCGGCGTTTAGGAGAGAAAAAACACAGCCAAAATGTGGAGCGGCTACACCAACAATTCCCGCAGTTAAGGAGATAATATCGTGTATGCATTCCGCTTGTTGAAAACTTATACCGGAGCCAAAGAATGGGCTGGTAGTCCAAGTTGCGAGACGAGCCTGTTGTGAAGAATTTATTTTAATCCGGAAGGTTAATGCTCCTACATATTCAGGTGGAATATGCGGAATAAAGAAAGCATAGACCTTCGATCTCATTGGTTCTCCTAAAACAGTGTCTACAATGAAATGATCCGGATGTATAGAATAATTGTAATTAGTATCAAGTGGATTACCAACTGCAAAAACAAGTTCTACCTCAGCTGTTGTATCCGAAACTGCCAAGTATAATGGTACACCAGTCGCATCAACATTGCCTGAATTACCATAAGATAAAATAAATGACTGCCATTGTCCAACTCGTATGGCATTAAACCCAATAATTTCTGAAAAAGGGTTTGGTGCAATACCTGGAATAATTTCAAATGCATTATTTATTGTCATCACAGTATCTCCCGGAACGGTTACTACAAGATTCCGAAACCCTATGATTTGATTATGAAGATCAAATGTTGCATTAATAACCTGCCCATGATCAATACTCATCATACTATCCGGCACAATAATATCGGGAAATCCAGACCTTGTAAGTTTAACAGTGGTTCCGGCATAAAATCCTGTACCCTTTATTGCTACTGTTACATCGCCTGTATTCCCGCCTTTGGCCGGTGTAATAGTGTCTAATCTTGCTTCTCCTAACTGATAAAAAGTATCAACAATAAGGCTACTCCACATATTTTGTAAATCCCGGAATTGCATAGTAATAATATGTGCCCCCGTATCAAGGCTGGCAAAATTGATTTGCTCAAAAACATATTTAGGATTGGTCGTTACGGGAATGTTTACAGTTGTGATTGATGAAATGGCTGTATCAATCCAGTAGCGGTATCCATTGATGAAATTCGGAGTAGCACTGATATTTGCTTTGTAAAAATGCTGACTGACAACAGCACTCCATTGTTTTCTCTCATCTTTAAACCGGATATTAAAAATATGTAACCCACTTACAAGTGAATCAGCATCTATGCCGGAGATTATTTGCAAGGTGCTTTGAGGAGAAATAGTTTGGGAAATTTTACCTGCATAATTATTATCAAACCAATATTCATAAGCAACAATATTATTTGCACCGCCGGATGACGAAGCTTTAAAGAAATGTTGACTTACTGTGCTACCCCATATACCTCTTTCATCTTTGAAGCGGATATTAAAAATATGCAGCCCGCCAATTAAATTATTTGCATCTATCCCGGTAATTAACTGTAAAGAGTTTTGAGGAGGAACAGTTTGAGAAATTTTACCTCCATAATTATTGTCAAACCAGTATTCATACCTTATAATATTATTTAAGCTACCTGGTGAAGAGGTCTTAAAGAAGTGCTGGCTGATGACCGGGCTTTCAAAACCATTTGCATCTTTGAAACGGATATTAAATATATGCAAGCCAGTAGATAATGCAGCGGTTGAAATATTCTGGTTAAGATTGAGTGTGGTTACCGGTGTAACAGGCACAGCCAGCTTTCCGGCATAATCGTTATCAAACCAATATTCGTAACGATTAATGGTATTCTGCGCCACGGAAGTGCAAAAAGTAAAACTGAGAAGAAATATGATAAGCAGTTTTGGCATTAAAGAATAATTTGTCGTATCTCTATATCAAAGTACTTTTTATTAATTATTTTGTGCTTTAACCTTAATATTTATTTGAAGGTTTCCGTTCTGGTCCGTTGTGCCGGAAATATTCTTAGACTGTATATGTGGATTAGGAGGAAGCGAACCATCCTTCCATGGAAACAAACCTCCATAAACGCCTATATTGGTTCCATCTGCACCGGCATTTACTCCCGGGCATGTGGCTTGAAGATGATAATTGTGAGAATAGTTGTAAGTAGCTCCGCTCTGATTAACCATAATACTTGATTGGACTTGGTTGACAATGTTATTTGATCCAATATTTGTCCCGCTTGGGAAAGTAATATTATCAACAAAAAGATTATTATTGAAAATACTGTTGACAGAAGTTGACATAATACCAGAAGCAAGTAGTATATTATTTTCAAAAAGACAATTTGTTATTGAGCCAGGCCCACAAGGAGTAGGACTTAAAAACAAATTGTTTTTAAAGTTATTTCCTTGACCCCAAGAATATACACAATTGCCAAAAATATTATTAACAAAAACGTTATTACTGGCCGATCCGTTTTGGCTTGAAACAGTATAATTAAAAACATTTTCTGCAATCAATCCAAGCGAAAAATTATTGGAGAGTAGCGCTTGAGTAAATCTGCACCTTCTTATGGAATAATTTACAATTGTATCGCTTGGCAGGTTATACACAAGGTCGCCAGTTGTATACAAGCCCCACAAACTTCCATTGCTACAACCCTGTAGTAAAATTATATTACCTGTTAATAAAGTGACTCCGCTTGCTTGCGCTGAATCAGGATTATGCCCTGTGCCGAAAATATGCAGGGTTTTATTTATAAACAAACTGCCACTAATATTCCAGCTTCCTCCGGGAATATATATTGTATCGCCATTATTTGCTGCCGTTACTGCTGCAGGTATTGTATTGTAGAAAGCAATAGTGCTCCCGTTTTGTCTTACAATAGGAGCCTGTGCATTAACTTTAATAAAAGAAAATACAAGACTAATGATGGTGAGAATAAGTCTCTTTTTCATAATAATATAGTTTTAAAATAAAAGTGGGTATAAAAAGTTCAAGTCAATATTTTGGCTATTTTGGTTAGGGTCTCTAATAAATATAGCAAATCTCTTTCAAATCCTATCTAATCAAAGTCATCGTTCCATATTTTTTTACATTTACTCCATCTGGATCTGAATATATAGAGCAAGATATTCCAGTTGGGGGCATAAAGAGTTATGCTAATTATCTTTTTTCTTTTACTTCGGCGCTAAAATAAAAAATGAATACGGTGGAAGAATTAAAAACTCATTATCATTTTTTACTTCAAATTCTTTTTCGCTCCAATGGTCAAATAACTTTGTCGGCTTCATACCATTTCCTTTAAATGCATGCCAGGTAAGATGTTGTTCTTTGTTACTGAAATTAAAAAGACAATAAACCCGTTCGTTGCCCCATGCACGAAGAAATCCTGCAATATGTGTATTGTGAGGTGTTAACCAGGTTAAGTTTTTTTTATCTGCGATAACAGAAAGTTTTTTGCGGATGCCAATGAGTTTTTGTGTGGAGGAGAAAACAGAATGTTCAACTGTTCCGGGAATTTCAATTGATTCGTTTTTATTCCAATCAATAAGGGGCCGGTGCATCCAGCGGTTATCATAACTTTTTCCGGAATCAGTTAAGTAAGAGTAGTCATTGGTATAGCCTGACTCATCTCCATAAAAAAGCATTGGCGTACCACCAATAAAAAAACTTTGTGCCTGCATCAAAACTATTTTTCGAATTGAAATTTCAATTGCGGCATCATCCTTATTATCTATTGCTTTTTCCAATCCGCATAAAGACGCCAAGGAACCACTGATTCTTGCATCACCTGTTTTTTCATTTACAGAAAACAATGCGCCTTTCGCCGGACTGCCATTGTAGCTGCCGGAGTAATAATTTTTCAGATAATTTCTATGCTCATAAGGATTTTTTCCTGCATAAGTTATCATTTCATCGTCGTAAGCCAAACCAATATCATCATGACATCTGGTATAAGTTATCCATGAAGTACCGTAAGGCTTTTTCAATATTAGCCCTTGGGCACTCAACATAATTTTTGTATCGCCAGTAGCTAATGCATCCCATTGTAAA
>JANPEU010000685.1:0-2626 GCA_031423175.1 Bacteroidota bacterium | reverse complement strand
GTATAAGAAATAAATGCCCTTTTAAATAAATTTCGGTAAAAAGAAGAAAACAACATGCAGGGGAAACCTTATCTTTTGTATCCGGGATTAAATTAAGCGTAACAGTTATGTCACTATTAAATTTTTATTTCACGACTGGTTATATAAAATATTTTCCGATCGGGCAGACAAGGTATGGCACCTGATAGAACAAAGCCATGATGGAAAAGTAAATGACAGCCGATGGAATGTACGTATGCATGGTGAAGGAAGCATAGCACAGATGGTGGCGCAGCAGTATAAAAAATATGGAAAATTATATGGGATGAATGCAGAGGAATGGAGTTTGGATAGTAGCATTTTTCGGAGGCCCGGGGAACAGTTAAAAATTTTTTGATATCTCTTACCTCCCATCTCCATCCAATAAATTACCCAATCCACCCAAAATGCTTCCCTCATCTTTTCGTTTATAAGTTCCATAAGCAAGTATACGGCTAGCCAATCTGCTTACGGGTAATGTTTGTATCCAAACTTTGCCAGGACCACGCAATGTTGCAAAAAACAAACCCTCGCCACCAAACAAAGTATTTTTTATTCCACCTACAAACTGAATATCATAATCCACCGATGGAGTAAATGCAACAATACAACCGGTATCTATTTTTAATAATTCGCCGGGCAATATTTCTCTTGAAAGTACATGACCGCCTGCATGTACAAATGCCATTCCATCCCCTTCCAGTTTTTGCATAATAAATCCTTCGCCACCAAATAATCCGGTTCCTAATTTGCGTTGAAATTCAATTCCAATCGCCACACCTTTTGCTGCACATAAAAATGCATCTTTCTGACAAATCATTTTGCCTCCCATCTCTGAAAGATCAAGTGGAATAATTTTTCCCGGATAGGGTGATGCAAAAGATACTTTCTTTTTTCCCTGACCGGCATTCGTGAATGCAGTCATAAATAAACTTTCGCCGGTCAGTACTCTTTTACCGGCACTCATCAGTTTTCCAAAAAATCCCTTTTCCTGGCCTCTTCCATCTCCGAAAATAGTTTCCATTTGCACACCATCATCCATCATCATAAATGCACCGGATTCGGCAACTGCTGTTTCCAGTGGATCCAATTCTATTTCCACATACTGCATTTCTTCACCATATATTTTATAATCAATCTCGTGATTGGTTCTTGTTTGTATATTCATTTTAAAAATATTTTGCTCAAAGTTAAAGATCCTGTTTTCAATAATTTCTTAAATAAAATGTAACCGATATTGCTCATTCTATTTTTTATTTGCTGTTAAAAAGTATTATCACTTTTCGGTTATTATAACTCCGTGGAGTTTCCAACAACAATTCTTTTTCATTAATACCCAATATATAAAAAGTATAAGTCATTATCATAGGCTCTGTAATGCCAGGAAAATTCATAGAAGAATCGGGATAACTGATCCGGAGTTTTATACCTGACTTTTCTTCATCCCTAACAGCTGTATCAAGTTTATAGATGGCTTCTGTTTTTTTGTTATCATCAATGAGTGCAACACCAGTGTCATTTTTAAATTGCAGTTTCATAGCAAGGTTTTCTTTTAAAAAATCCTTTGTAAAGGATGCAGTGTCTTTCAGCTCATCAAACCAGGTATAAGGATTTGCTGCATCCATTTCAAATGGTGAAAGGGTGGCAATTTTGACGGCGGAATAATTTTTTTCTTTTATGATATTCAATACTTCATTTACCATTCCTGGTTTTGGCGGCAAAGAAAGTTTTTCAGTTTTTTCTCCATTATTACCACAGGAGAATAGAACAACTGGAAAACATAATAAAACGAATAATTGTTTCATTTGATTCTTTATTGCAAATATGCAACCTATTAAGTAAAATGCTATTACATCTTTATTTATTATTGTTGCTATAAAATGAAAACCGCCCCGAAGAATCGGGGCGGTTTTTTCATTCACCAAAACCAACTTTAGTGTAACAGGGATATAAAGAAGGGTCGGAAATAATATTTCACACTTTGCTCCCCATCCACTACTTTATAATGACAGCGTCTGATTCTTATTCGCTGCTTCATCCAATATTAATTTTTCTTCGGTTCTTTCATTTTTCCCATCCAAACAGGTTTACCCATTATGCGACGGGCCAAATACATAAATGCAGCAAAAATGAAAAAGAAAGGTCCCAGAAAACCCAGAATAGCAATAAATTTCGTGCCATAAAAACGGCTCATGGGTCTTCGTAATCTTTCTGCAATTATATACATACTTGGCACCATCATCAGCGTAAGGAAAAATGCGAAGATGAGACCGAAAATAATTGTCCAGGAAAGCGGTCCCCAGAAAACCACACTATCACCACCAAAAAATATGTTAGGCTGTAAATGCGTAAACAAGGAAACGAAATCAATATTAAAGCCAACCGCAAGTGGCAACAATCCCAAAATTGTTGCAACAGCAGTAAGCAAAACCGGAATGATTCTTATTTTTCCTGCCTGCACTGCAGCTTCTCTTGTTCGCATTCCTCTTCCACGCAATTCATCTGTAAATTCAATGAGCAATATTCCATTCTTAATTACAATTCCCGCCAAACCAACTACTCCCACACCTAACATAATTGTTGCAACCGTCATTCCGGTAATAGCATA
>JANPEU010000684.1:0-2030 GCA_031423175.1 Bacteroidota bacterium | reverse complement strand
CAACGACCGCTTGAATTAAAGAAAAATAAAAAGTAATCCTAGGAAATTACTGGTGCCGGTTGCAGCTGTCTCAGTTTCCGCTGCTTCATATAGCGGCGTACTAAATAGATAATTGTCATTGTGATCATTGGGTTCGGATTTAAATATTAAAAAAAAACGGTACACTAAACTTTTTTATATCTGCTTATCAGTTCAAAATTTTATGCCGCGTCATCGGATCCTGGTTCAAAACACGGCACAATGCTTCATACAAATCAGGCATATTTTCTTTTAACCCCTTTGGGTTTTCAAAAAAAGCTTCAGCACTCACTGCCCAAAACTCATGCAGATTGCTGAAAGCATAACTTCTTAAAAAACTTCTCCGGTTCGTTATCACATCAGCCAGTATAGGCCCGGTTGTGCTACTGAATTTTTCATAGTTCAGTCGAAAACCGGCATCTACACCAAACTGCGCAAAAAAATTATTGTATAATAACGCATGACTCATTTCATGCACAGCCACATTTATATCATCTTTTTTTTGTGAGTACCCATACAAAAAATGTTTCCAGCTCAGATAAATACCATCGGGTGCCACATGACCAATATATAATTCCTGATCATCATCCATATGATACGCATCAGCCAAAATATAAATATCATTGAAATGACTTAGCTTATAATTTTTTAAACCAAATGTTACCTGTATAGCAGATGCACTTACTAAGGTTGCGGTATCTTCATTTCTTTCCAACCCGATAAAATGAAATTTTTTTGTTTGCTTAAAAGCATGCACCCTGCTTACAAAACGATATTTCAAATGCTTTGGAAGTTCATTAAAATAGTTGAACAGGCTTCCGATAACAAATGAATAATTATTAAAATCAGATTCTGTTACCGTTGGATAATCATGTACAGACGAAGAAGCTGTAAGTTTTTTTACGGCGAAAAAATTGGAAATACTGTAGAAGATGTTTCGCATAAGTACGGTTCGGGATAGTAAATATAAACACTCACTCCTGAAAATGCAAGCACTAATAATACTTCCGTACAATTACTAAGTAAGAATTCTAATTACTAGTATTCTACAATTTCAATAAAAGATAAAGTAGCAGATTATACTTTCTTACCCGTAAGTGTATCCTGCGTATTTTAAGGAAAGAAACATTAGTCCTTACCTGTCAACCTTAGTGAATTTCAATATGGCATAAAGGCTGGGGATACTTATCTTTGCCGCCGTATTTAATTCGGGGCGGTTTATTGGTGTTACCAGCTGAAGTGCTACTATGTTTCTTCCGTTGCGTCACATGCTGACGCTTTCGGTCAGCATCCCGGCATTTATCGCCGGGACTCTTATACTTCCTGTAATTCTATTCAGCTTTCATAAAATCAATTATTCACTACATGTTTCGAACACATACTTGCGGAGAACTAAGACAAACCGACACAAACAAAAAAGTAACACTTGCCGGTTGGGTGCAAACAATTCGGAAATTAGGAACTGCCATTACCTTCGTTGACCTGCGTGACCGATACGGCATTACCCAATTGCTTATTGGAGAAGACCTGACTAAACAACTTGAAGAAAATCCGTTAGGCCGGGAATTTGTATTGCAGGCAACTGGAACCGTAAACGAACGGAGCAATAAAAATGCAAATATCCCTACCGGAGATATTGAAATTGTTGTCACTTCTTTCAACATATTAAATAAATCAGCCGTTCCGCCATTTACCATACAGGATGATACCGATGGTGGTGATGATATAAGAATGAAGTATCGTTATCTTGATTTGAGAAGAAATGCAGTGAAGAAAAATATTGAACTGCGCTATGCAGTTAACCGGGCGGCAAGAAATTATTTGCACCAGCAAAATTTTATGGATATTGAAACACCTTTTTTAATAAAATCAACTCCAGAAGGTGCAAGAGATTTTGTAGTACCAAGCAGAATGAATGCCGGACAGTTTTATGCATTGCCACAATCACCACAAACATTTAAACAACTCTTAATGGTAAGTGGTTATGACCGTTATTATCAGATTGTAAAATG
>JANPEU010000683.1:0-2663 GCA_031423175.1 Bacteroidota bacterium | reverse complement strand
AATGATTCGTTAAAGCAATTTGATGTGGACACAACAACTGTTATGTCAATAGCATTGCCGCTTACTTACTCTGTCAATTGGAACAGTACACCCAAAAAAATTTTACAAAATCTGTTTACTGCGTGGAAAGAATTTTGGACAGCTGAACGAAAACAAAAAGCAAAAGATAAAGGATTAACACCAATTCAAATATCCATCTTAGCATCGATTGTAGATGAAGAAACTAATAAAGCAATCGACCGACCCAATGTAGCAAGTGTATATCTCAACCGTATAAAAAAAGGAATGCCGTTGCAAGCTGACCCAACCATAAAATTTGCAATGCGGGATTTTGGCTTAAAAAGAATTTTGAATGTTCATTTACAAACGCCATCACCTTACAATACGTATATCCATACTGGCTTGCCACCCGGCCCTATCTGCACACCACAAACTGAAACTTTAGATGCAGTGCTTAATACACCGGAAACAGAATATTTGTATTTTGTAGCCAATAGCAAATTTGATGGTACACATATTTTTACGACTAACTATACAGACCACTTAAAATATGCAAAAGAGTATCAAACTGCTTTAACCATCTATCTCGATTCGCTTAAAAAGAATTAATGAGTTTTTTTGATAACATAGAACAAAAAATATTCAACTCAGCCCTGGTAAATTTCCTTGCCGCAAAAAGCAAGTTGTTTTCGCTACCGGGTTTTCGTGGAGTATCATTTTATGAAGTGTGGATGTTTTTCTGGAAACAGGTTCATAAAATTGGAATGACAGAACGTGCATCAGCCATTGCTTTTAATTTCACGATGGCTATCCCTCCTGCTATAATTTTTGTTTTCACTTTAATTCCTTTTATGCCGATTTCAAAGGAATTTATTGAACAACTATTTACACTCATCCGAGACGTCATTCCCGGGCAAAAAGACAATTCGCCATTAATTTCTTTTTTAAATGATTTTATCAACCGTCCCCGAAATGGTTTACTTTCTCTTGGTTTTATTTTAGCACTTTTCTTTTCATCCAATGCCATGATGGGTATAATGCGCAGCTTCGATAAAAATTATATTGGCTTTAATAAACGAACTGATTTTCAAAACCGATTAATTGCAATCCGACTTACATTAATTTTTTATGTCCTCATCTTAGTTGCCATTTTTATTATTGCAATGCAGGGCCAGGTTTTGAATTGGCTTGATATAAAAAATAAAAACCTGATAACTATAATTCTTAATCTTCGTTGGTTTGTTATCATTCTGCTTTTCTTTTATATCATTTCCTTTATTTATAAATTTGCTCCGGCAGTTCATAAAAAATGGAAACTCATTAACCCCGGTTCCATTTTAGCTACGTTTCTTATGTTGCTGTTCACTATGTTTTTTTCCTGGTGGATCAATAATTATGCAAACTATAATCAGCTTTACGGCCCGATTAGTACCGTTTTGATTCTTATGCTCCTTATTTATTTTAATTCGCTGGTATTGCTTATTGGCTTTGAATTGAATGTAAGCATCTCCTCATTGAAAAAAATTGCAGAGGAACGGGATAAAAACGCTACAGACGGCAATGGAACTTCAACTTAATTTTCTGAACTTTATCCTTCCAAATAATATTATTATGAAAAAAATATTTTTAACTGTAATGCCGCTTGCTGTAGTTGCAATGCTCGCATTGAAACCCGTATCTGACCCACTTCCGATTGGTGCTGTGATGCCCAAAGCTGATGTAAAAATGAAAAACATAGACGGTAAAGAAGTTTCACTTAACGATATTAAAGGAAAAAATGGCTTGCTGGTGATGTTTAGTTGTAATACCTGTCCTTATGTTATAAAAAATCAAGCAAGAACGAATGAAGCCTGCAAATATGCATCCGTCAAAGATATTGGTGTTATTTTACTAAACTCGAATGAAGGTGCCCGGAGTGGCGGTGATTCATTTGACGAAATGAAAGAGTATGCAAAAAAGCAAAACTATTCATGGAAATACACGGTAGATAAAAATTCTGAATTGGCTGATGCATTTGGCGCCAATCGTACACCAGAATGTTACCTGTTTGATAAAAATGGAAAATTAGTTTATCATGGAGCTATAGATGATAATCCAGCCAATGCAGCAAACGTAAGCCGTAAACATTTAATAACTGCGATAGATGAATTGCTGGCGGGCAAAGACGTTTCACAAAAAGAAACCCGTTCTGTAGGATGTGGTATTAAGAGAATTGGTGATTAACAACTATTCCTACTCCTTTTTAAAAAATGTTTTGTATAATTTATCATGTCCCGCTTTCAGCGGGATATTTTTTTAAACTGTTGTATGGAAATTATTCCGGGCTGCATCCCTGTTTCAGAAACTGTATCACACATCCTTTAATTTAAAAACCACAGCTTATGATTTCCCGAACAGTTTTAAACCGGTTTATTATTCTTGTATTTATGGCTCTGATTGGTTTAAGTATCGCCAAAAGTATTCAACATGGTAGTGTTATAGGCTTTATCCTGGCACTTATAAGTTTAGTCGCTGCTGTTTATTTTTTATTTTTACTAGCAAAGACAAGGGAAGAAAATGAAAAAGAAGAAACAGTTTAATTTATGTATTTAACAGACCTGTAAGTAATTGGATTAATAATCAGCCTGCAACACAAAGCTCATTGTAAAAAAATTACTTTAGTA
>JANPEU010000682.1:0-3522 GCA_031423175.1 Bacteroidota bacterium | reverse complement strand
CGTCCATTATAGCTTTCTTCATTTTGGTTTAACTGATCAATACCAAATTCGGATCTGAATGTCAATCCTTTCATCAATGTAACATTTGCAAAAACATTTCCAATTGTTCTGTTTACAGCGGTTCCATAAGAAGCATTTTCTAAACTCAAAATAGGATTATAATAAACCGGGTAGTTAGTATTTGGCAATCCTGTTACATTATCCAATGCCCCACTGGTTTGTCCAGTTCTGGGGTCTATTGCAGGAGTGATAGGTGATAAAGCAGTAATTTGTAATGGTGTAGAAAAAGCGTTGTCATTTGAAATTCTACTGTTGAGGGAACGTGCAAAATTCATATTCATCCCTACACTTAACCAATCTCTTACTTTATTTTCAAGATTTAATCTGCCTGAATACCTTTTAAATCCGTTTCTTACCATGATACCTTTTTGATCCAGGTATTGTCCTCCCATGAAAAAAGTAGTTTTATCATTACCACCGGAAAAATTTAGATCGTATTGAGATATAGGCGCATCCTGAAATGCGAGTGATTGCCAGTCAGTATTTACTTTAAAAGTTTGCCAGTCAGTGTTACCAGCAGAATATCTTGTCATTCTTGACTCAAAGAATAAAACATTTGCATCAATAGCAGCCTGAAGTGTAGGATAAAGTCCTCTGATAAAATCCTGTCTGCCTGCGCCAATTGCAGCTAATCTGAAAAGCTGAACATACTCCTCAGAATTCATAAATTCCATCTTACGAGTTGGTTTTTGTGTGCCGGTAAAGTAGCCAAACTCAATTTTCGATTTTCCTGCTTTACCTTTTTTAGTGGAAATTAATACCACTCCGTTTGAACCACGGGAACCATAGATTGCTGCTGAAGAAGCATCTTTTAATATTTCTATTGATTCAATATCATTTGGATTAATATCTGCTAACGGATTAGTTGTAGCACCATTACTGGAAAGATTGGTAGTTATTAGGGGAATACCATCTAATACATATAAAGGCTCACTTCCTGCAGAAACAGATGCAGAACCTCTTACTCTTACTTTAATTCCCTGACCTACTTTACCATTTTGTTGTTCAATAAAAACACCAGCAGCCCGGCCTTGTAAAGCGTTTTCAAAACTTGTTACTGGAGTGTTTGCAAGTTCTTTTGCACCTACTCTTGAAACTGAACCTGTAATATCTCTTTTAATTTTGGTTCCGTATCCCACAACAACAACCTCGCTTAACGAGTTGTCCGATTGTGCCATTGAAATAACAATTTCTTTATCAGAAATAGTTACTTCTTTCTCGGAAAAACCAATACTGGAGAATACCAGTACTTTAGTTTTTGCATCTACCGAAAGGTTAAATGAACCATCTAATCCTGAAGTTGTGCCTGCAGTTGCATTACCCTTTGGTTTTACTGAAACGCCTGCTAGGGGCGAACCATCTTTTGCATCTGTTATCTTTCCACTTACTGTTTTAGTTTGTGCAAATAATAGCTGAATAGAAAACAGAGATCCAATCAGCATAAGCAGTTTAAGTTTTCTCATGTCGTAGTTTTTTTGAAATTTAGGAAGTCAAATATATAGAATAGAAACATTTAATAGACAAAAAAAGCCATACAAAATGCTGCATGGTCTATAATAAATCAATTTAATTTTCAAAAAAATTAATTCCTTTGCCTGCTCAGATATAACATAATATATTGAGCTAATGTTACAACAGCAGCTAATGCAGCTACTACATAGGTGGTTGCTGCCCACTTTAAAGCATTCTTTGCTTTCGGAAATTCCTGTTGATTAGTAATATTTGTGTTTTGCAACCAAATTAATGCCCTGCGGCTTGCGTCAAACTCAACCGGTAATGTTATAACAGAAAAAAGAGCAGTAACTGTAAATAAGATGATACCTATCAGTAATAATTGAGGGAATCTATTTATCAATACTACTCCTATTAATAATATCCATTGTACAATATTGCTGCTAAACTGAACAGCGGGTACTAATTTGCTTCTAAGTTTAAGCCATGTATATGCAGTTGCATGTTGTACAGCATGACCACATTCATGTGCGGCTACCGCAGCCGAGGCTATACTATATCCCTGATAGACTTCTGGGCTTAAATTCACTGTTTTGTTTGCCGGATTATAATGGTCGGATAAAAAACCTTCAACCGAAACTACTTTTACATCATAGATGCCATTGTCCCGAAGCATTTTTTCTGCTATCTCCTTTCCAGTCATTTTGTTTGTCAATCCAATTTTGCTAAATGCCGCAAATTTGTTTTTAAGAACCATTGAAACAAGCATACTAATGCCTACGAATGCGATTGAAACAATAAAAATTTCCTGATTCATTTTTTTAATTATTTTTTGTTAGAGATAGCTGATTGCAAATCTATTACCAATCGGGTTTAAACTGAAAAATACAGCCTTTTTGTCACCTGATTCATTATTTGGCTGTTATAATAAGAGGTCTGGGTTATCTTATAATTTGGGGCAGATCAATATAGCCAAGTAGCTGTTTATCATGTACCTAAAACTTTTTTCTTAATAATATGGCATAACTATATTACGTTAATGTTACTAATGAAAAGTTATTCACAGACATAAAAATTTATTTTGTAGTGTGGATCAGAATTGTAACTTAGTGCCAGAATTTAATGGGTTAGTAAGTAAGAGGGTCAATCGTAAGATTGGCCCTTTTATCTTGTAAAATGTTCAAAGCATTCTTTACTAAGTTCCTTTCAACTATCGCTCCTATTTATTTTTTCAATCAATTTATTTTTCATCTTTTAAATTAATTGCATCATTAAGAAAGTGTAATTACTAACTTTATTTTTATGAGTAAAGTGAAAACTAGTTTTTTTTGTCAGAACTGCGGATATGAAACAGTTAAATGGGCAGGTCAGTGTCCTTCTTGTAGTCAGTGGAATACATTTGTTGAAGAAATAATTCAGAAGGATACAACAAAAAATAATAATGGATGGAAGGATTATAATGCTGAACACAGAACTGAAAGAACAATTCAATTAAATGAAATAATAACAACCGGAGAAAAAAGATTGCTAACAGCGGATGTTGAATTAAATCGTGTGTTAGGTGGTGGCATTGTTCCGGGGAGTATTGTTTTAGTTGCCGGCGAACCCGGCATTGGCAAATCAACTTTATTTTTACAAAACGGGTTATGGATGAAAGACACAACCGTTCTTTATATAAGTGGCGAAGAAAGTGAATTGCAGATTAAAATGCGTGCAGACAGATTGCAATTGAAAAATGAAAAATTTTATCTCCTTACTGAAACATCTACACAAATAATTTTTCAGGAAATAAAAAAACTAAAACCTCAGTTAGTAATAATTGATTCTATACAAACATTACAGACGCCTTATATTGAATCATCGCCTGGTAGTGTTTCGCAAATCAGAGAATGTACATCCGAATTTCAACGGTTTGCAAAAGAAACGAATACGCCTGTTTTTTTAATTGGTCACATAACCAAAGATGGAAGTATAGCTGGTCCAAAAATTCTTGAGCATATGGTTGACACG
>JANPEU010000681.1:0-3269 GCA_031423175.1 Bacteroidota bacterium | reverse complement strand
GTTTTTTCTTTTACTAAGAAACGAATCGTTGCCTGTCCCTGGATTGAATCGTTGAAGTCATTAACTGTAATTTGAAACCGATAATTCAAAACATTAAGATTACTCTGGGCATTTGAAGAAAATGTGATCGCTGTAAAAATGAAGCCAAGAAAACATCTCATTCAGGAAATTTTGCAAAAGATAATTGTTTATTCTAAAAGAAAAAATTAGACGCTGCCTGGTGGAAACTTATTTTATAAATTTTCCAGCATTTCCACTACTTTCTCTCTTTTTAAAATCACATAACCGATCCGGTCATTGCTGATTCCGTCATGGAGCTGATAACTGAATTCAAGCTGTTCGTCTTTAATAGCCGTTTCAAAATAGCGGAAGCTGATATTGGGATATTGTTTCAATTCATCGCCTATTTCATACAAATGTGTTGAAAGAATAAAAAGTGAGTTTTTAATTTTTATTAACCCTTTTATCACGGCAAGTGAACATTTCATGGCGTCCTGCACATTAGTGCCTTTAAACAATTCATCGATCAGCACCAACCATTTTTTTCCATCATTAATTTTTTGAACGGTATTTTTTACCCGCTGCACTTCATTATAAAAATAACTTTCGCCTTTAGCAATATTATCTGTCACATTAATATTGCTCAGCAATCCATCAAATAAAGTAAGTCGCATGCCGGATGCAGGCACTCCCATTCCAATATGAGCAAGAAACACTGCAGAGCCCAATGCTTTTATCAATGTGCTTTTGCCCGCCATATTTGCACCGGTAAGAAATAAAAAATTATGTTCGGGATTCATCTGCAGATTATAGGCAACTGGTTTTTGCAATAATAAATGATACAAACCCTTTGCATCTACCATCGAAGTTTGCTGATCAACAAATTCCGGAAAAGAAAGTTGATAAGTTTTTACAGCCATCGCCATAGAATACCATGCATCCAACCGACTGAACACTTCAATTAAATCAAGTGTTTTATGTTTGTATTGTCCACGTAAATAATATGCAAAAAACAGGTTTTGTATCGGGGAAAACTTTTCCCGTTGTTTTGTTGCAGCGAGTTTCGCTAAAACTGGTTCTCTTAATGCTCCGGAAATTCTATCGGTATATAACCGAATACTTGCCGGCAAATCCAATCCATCCAGCAACTCAGCAATATTTTTTAACCCCCGGTAAAAATCAGCAAAATGTGTAACTGAATATTTCACCATTTTATAATCTTCGGCATTTAATAATTTATACATCGAGCTATTGAACCCATTGGGAAATTGCGGAACAGCATCTAATGCGTAATCAAGAAATTTATCCATCATTAAAATAGTGCCATTCGTAATGTCGTCAGGCCATTTATTTACCTGCTCCACTAATGTGCGGATAATTTTCTGAGTGCCTGTAATTTTATTTACATCATCAAAAGGTTCAGTGAAAAATTTTCTAAGCCATTCTTTACCACCTACTGTTTTTGTAAAATTGAGTTTATGAAAAATAGAAAACTCTTCTTCGACATGGAAGATGGAAATATCGTTAAATGAAATTTTGTCGATTTGCATACAAGTGAATAGTGAATGGTGAATAGTGAATGGGCTTAAAATTATTTACCACTTACTACTGACAACTCACGGTTTTATCTTTGAAATAAAATTCTTTGCCCCCATAGAGATTCATCACACACACCATTTTCATACACTAAATGCCCGTTTACGAACGTGTGAGTAATAGATGCAGGAAACTCAAAATTCTCTAAAGGACTCCAGCCGCATTTATATAAAATATTTTCTTTTGAAACTTTATTTGATTTGTTTAAATCAACCAACACAAGATCGGCATGATACCCTTCGCGGATATAACCCCGTTCTGCAATCTGAAAACATTCGGCTACTGCATGACTCATTTTTTCTGCAATCTTTTCCAAAGAAATTATCCCTAGCTTATAATAATGCAGCATGAGCTGTAAAGAATGCTGAACAAGGGGTAACCCTGCATGTGCATGCTCATATGGGGGTTCTTTTTCCGAAAGTAAATGAGGGGCATGATCCGTAGCAATAACATCTAACCTGTCATCCAGTAATGCTTTCCACAAAGCTTCTTTATTATGCGGAGCCTTGATGGCAGGGTTACATTTTATTTTATAACCCAGCGTTTCATAATCATCCGCAGTGAAATGTAAAT
The DNA here is from genome assembly GCA_031423175.1 of Bacteroidota bacterium. Taxonomy (GTDB): domain Bacteria; phylum Bacteroidota; class Bacteroidia; order Chitinophagales; family Chitinophagaceae; genus VBAR01. Next base: position 1,100 of record JANPEU010000681.1, on the reverse strand, counting down.
AATGTACGCAGACTTCGGAAGTGATTCTTTTTTGTTTCAGCGGCATCATATTGGTAAACAATTGCAATTCTTTTTCGGTACTGATATGTAAAATATGCAAACGGGTATTATATTTTTTTGCAAACTGAATAGCAAGCAACGAGCTTTCAAAACATGCATTCTCATCACGAACCAGCGGATGATCTGCCGGTGTTAATTCACCTTTTTCTTTTTTGATCCTTTCATAATTCGGTTTTATGATTCGTTCATCTTCGCAATGTGTGGCAATCAGCATTTCGCTTTCACGAAACAGTTTATCGAGAGTCATTAAATTATCAACGAGCATATTTCCGGTACTTGCACCCATAAATATTTTTACACCACATACATCTTTCTTTCTGGCATTCATCTTCAACACTTCATCCGCATTGTTATTGCTTACACCCATGAAAAAAGAATAATTAGCAAGTGATGAACCGGATGCGATACTGTATTTATCTTCTAATAATTGTTCAGTCAAAGCATTTGGAATTGTATTCGGCATTTCCATAAAACTGGTAACACCGCCAGCTACTGCTGCTTTAGCTTCTGTATAAATAGTTGCTTTATGTGTAAGGCCGGGTTCTCGAAAATGCACCTGATCATCGATACACCCGGGAAATAAATATTTTCCTTCGGCATTTATTTCAATACAATCAGTATCAATTTGTGTAATCTGTGACGATATTTTTTCAATGCGTCCATTACTTATCAACACATCTGCATTTTTAATAGTACCTTCATTGACCACTAAAGCTGACTTAATCAAATATTTTTCCATATTTTGTTGCCTGATATCTAATACCTGACCCATGCAATTTAAGAAAACCAATCTAAATCCCAAGCTCAGCCAATTGGCGGAGAGTATTTATTTTAAATTCTTTTTTTTCCTGATACTATCTTTTGATGCCGGAGCACAAACAACATTTTTGCCGCAGGGAGATAAGGCTAATATTTTATTGGAAAGATTGGAGATAAAAGCCGGAACTGACTCCTTTTTTAATTTTTCAAAAACAAAACCCTACAGCCGCCGCAGTATAATTGCTGCAGTAAATGCACCGGGTAGAATAGTTGGACATGCC
>JANPEU010000680.1:0-2173 GCA_031423175.1 Bacteroidota bacterium | reverse complement strand
GTATTGTACCAGATAATACTTCCACCGTCTTTTATTTCATCTCTGTCAACAGAAGTGATAACAGCATGTTTCACTTTCATTAAATGAATGGCTTCAGCTACACGTTGCGGTTCATCCCAATCTAATGGTTCGGGACGACCGGTAGCTACTGCACAAAAGCCACAACTGCGTGTACAGGTATTACCAAGAATCATAAATGTAGCAGTACCTGCACCCCAGCACTCACCCATATTAGGGCAGTTGCCACTTTCACAAATGGTATGGAGTTTATAATTATCAACCAGGCTGCGAACATGTTTATATTCTTCACCAATCGGAAGCTTGACACGAAGCCAGTCGGGTTTTTTTGTTCTTGTTTCTTGTGTTATTGGAAGTTCAATCATTTTTTAATTAGTCATTAGGTCAAAAAGTTGTTTTTTTGTTCGTTTATTCTTTTCTGGAAATGTCCAATGCTCAATGTTCAACGATCAATGCTCAATTATCAGGCTGTTGATCAAAATGAATATTGAACATTGAGCATTGAGCATTGAACATTATTTATCCCCACTAAGGAAATGACCGATTAAAGTAAACCCGGTCGAATAATGCTGAATAGAATTACAGAACGTACAAGTGAGTGACACAACGGAAGCTGAATAGTAAGGCTTAGCTGAGTTCACAATTATACGTCCTCCTTAGCAATCCAACTTCGCTAAAAACTTCATTGGACGAAGGCTTCGGAGGTCAGGCAAAAATACAGGGATTACTTACGCTTGCCAAACAGTACGGCAATATATGCCTGGTAGAAAAACTGCCGCTCTTTCTGAAATAATAAAACGGGAACTTTGGATGAATAAAAATCGCCACTTATTCCAATTTCGAGTCCGCTTACAGCATCATTAAAGCGGCCATAATCGAAACGTAATGCAACTTTTGCAAAGGCGCCCGGTGTCATTTTAAGTTCGTCCCATCCTCTGCCAAGACCACCACCACCAATAATAGATGCATTATCCAAAAACAAAGTTTTATCAGGGTCTTTGTAAGATATAAAACGATTCGTTCCTGTTACCGCATCTCTGGCTTCTATAAAATAGGGTCGCTTAAGACCCACAGCGAGACCACCATTATATATAGCTGATACGGATACACCGTTTTTATTTCCTTTTTGCCCTAATATATACTGCTGACCAAAACCGAGTGTTAGCTGATAAAAATTATTCTCTTTACCATAGATATATGGGTTACCAAAAATAATTCCACCGGATGTTGATTTTTCTTCTTTCTGGTCTTTTATTTCTGTAAAATCAATCCGGTAAATATTTGTTTTGCGGTTCGTTTTCATTTTTCCCAATTCATAAAAGGCACCATACCCATTGGTACGCAACTGACCACCAAAGATGCTTTGCTTTCTAAAAACCAATGTTCCTTCTTCAGCTTGTTTTTTTAATGCATTAATTTTTAACCGGCGTTCTTCTTTCTTCTCATCTTTCTTATCACGGTTCGATGGTTGAGCAATAACGGCGATAGAAATAAAAAAGAATATAGCTGTGTTGATTAGTTTCTTCACGGTGTATGATTTTATTAAATTAGTACAACGTAAATTTAGGGCAAATTATTTAAAATGACATCTGAAGTAGTTTATAACGGCGAGTTAAGAACCACCTGTACCCACTTGCGCAGCGGCTCCCGATTTGAAACCGATGCCCCGATTGACAATAATGGAAAGGGTGAACGTTTTTCTCCAACAGATTTAATGGCTACCAGTCTTGCAACCTGTATGATAACTGTAATGGGAATAAAAGCCAGAACAATGGGTTTTGATTTAAATGGAATTAAAATTGAAGTACTGAAAATAATGAAAGCCGAACCAAGAAGAGTGAGTGGTATAGAACTCAGTTTTCATTTTACAGAAGAATGGAATGCGTTGGATGAAAAAACAAAAACGATTTTGAAAAATGTTGGAGAAAATTGCCCGGTGATGAAAAGTATTCATCCGGATATTGAAGTGAAGATAAATTATTGAAAATTGATTTTTGTAAATTGAAAGGGGTGATTCGATCCTATAAACAATGCAAATTTTCTTTATAGAAAAGTTTTATTAAAAAACAGTAGGGCAACCCATTCTTGAATTTTTTTTGCTTCCCATTCCGCCGCTACCTCCACCTCCACCTGCACCTATGCGAAATGTAAAATG
>JANPEU010000679.1:0-5710 GCA_031423175.1 Bacteroidota bacterium | reverse complement strand
GGCACAGCCATTCGGCATAAGAACAACTTTATCAAAACATCCACGTTTGGTTTGATAAACAACAATTAAAAAAGCAGTCTGTGGGAAATTGTAAGTATAGGTAGTAGCACTTATGTTTGTTACATTTTGAGTTGTTAACACAACATCATTGCTTTCAAAGATGCCTTTTGGAGCATTATCTTTATAAATTTGTACAGTTAAAGGGAAATCTGCAGCTACACTGGCATCTCCGGTTACAGCAGATACAGTATAATTTAATGTATTCACTCCGACTGTAGTTCCGCATGTAATAATTTGAGTAGTTGTAATACTTCCAGTTAAGCCTGCTGCTGAACCATTAGTAATTCCTGGTGTATGGTTTACTGAAGACGAAGATTTAACCCAAGATCCACAAAGACCATCGTTTGTCCTAATATAACCATTATCTGTACCAACGGCAGGTTGAGCACCTTCTACAACAGTTAAACCAGAAAACACAGCATTGAAACCTGCACAACCAATCATTGGAACAGGTAAAGTAGGCATTGCTATAACATCAGCAGGAATATTACCACCAGCATCTTGTCCGGTTAATCCATTATTTAAAATGCCATTAACATAAACGAGAATAGTGTACTTAGCACCAATACCATTTATTGGTTGAAAAATGTTGTTTGTGTCTGCAGTGTTTTCCCAGGCAGCAGTAACATCTGTATAACCATTTAAGGGTCCACCATTATTAATAAACTTCTTGATTGAACCACCAGCGGCAGGATTATTCCAGTTAAAATTAGGAATTACACCACTCTGACTTTGTACCTGAAAAGGGCTGGCAGCCGCACCTACAAAAAATCCTTTTGAAGGAACCATCAAATTGGGCAAATCAACAACATACCATCCGTAATTTGCACCTTCTTTAAAAAAGGATAAAATTGTAAAGCAATCTACATTTTGAGAGCCGATTTGAGAGCTGTTGTACAACTCAAAGAATTCACTTTTACCCGAATTCGGATCAGTGTAAACTTCATTAAGAACAGTCTGTGCTTTTGTGGAAAACACAGCAACCAATAAACTAAAAGAGAGTAAAATCTTTTTCATAACTCAAGGTTTTTTTTTGTTAAGAATAGTGTACATAAATTAAAAAAAATTGTTTTCAAAACGGTATATGATGAATCAAATACTTCCACAATGGTTGTAGTGATTCATAGTTTGGACCATGAGGTAATCAGATAGGAATGAATTTACCGTTCTTCCGGAGGAGGATAATTGTAACTATTCAAGAGATTTGGATAATGCAGGCAGGTAATATATAATAGACAAATTGCTATTACAATTGCTGCTTCAAGATTTTACTAAGTAAGAGGATTTAAATTTGGCTTTTCGAAAAAGGAGACTAGGAAAGAATTGACCTGGGTCAATTGGAGAGCTAAAATAATACGGTCAGTTGGTTTATGCAAGTTTCTAATGAAATTTTTATTTATTATTTTTTTTATTAGCCCATTTCAGGGCAATTTCAAGTTGCTGTTCTATTGAAAGCCGGGTATTGTCCAGCTCCAAAGCATCGGAAGCTTTTCTCAAGGGGCTTATTTCCCGGTTTGAATCTATATAATCTCTCATTTCAAGGTTTACTTTTACCTCTTCAATTGAAATATTGGGGTTTTTCTCAAATAATTCCTTGAATCTTCTTTCAACCCGAACGGCATTATCGGCTGTCATAAAAATCTTCAATTCAGCTTTTGGGAAAACTACGGTTCCAATATCCCGGCCATCCATTACGATTCCTTTTTTCTTTCCCATCTTCTGCTGTTGTGCTACTGCATATTCCCGTACTTCTTTTATAGCTGCCACATCGCTTACTTTTTCGGCAATTACAAGATCCCGTATTACATACTCAACATTTTCGCCATTTAAATACATTTCGCTGGATTGTGCCGATTCATTAAAAATAAATTCAAGCGTTATTTCTTTTAAAGCATTTTTTACTTCCTTACGATCTGTCCAGTCAATATGATTTCGTAAAAAAAATAAAGTAATGGCCCGGTACATAGCGCCACTATCGACATATACATAACCCAATTTTTTGGCTAATTGTTTTGCCAGTGTGCTTTTACCACAGCTGCTCCAGCCATCAATTGTAATTATAATTTTTTTATTCTTCATCCGGCATCAAAGTAATAACAAAGCTTTTAATTCCGATAACGATCGGAAGAAAAAAAACCCTTCTTTGAAAATCAGAAGGGTTTTGTAAAATATTTTTGAAAAGAAATTTATGCCTTTGACTTTTCTTCTATCTTTTCTTTAAATGAAAATTTCAATTTCTGATTTTCTTTATCTAAATCGGCAACCAACAGATCACCGGCTTTTATATTCATATTCAGAATTTCCTCTGCCAGGGGATCTTCCAGGTATTTTTGAATAGCCCGATGCAAAGGTCTTGCTCCAAACTGTGCATCATATCCTTTATCAGAAATAAATGTTTTTGCATCTTCTGTCAGTTCCAGCGAAAGACCAAGATTGACCAATCGCTTCATCACGCCTTTCATCAGTATATCAATAATGCTGAAGATATGATCTTTGGTAAGGGTGTTGAAAATAACAATATCATCTATCCGGTTCAAAAATTCGGGTGAAAAAGTTTTTTTCAACGCCTTTTCTATTACGGCTTTATTAGCTTCATCTTCATGCTCAAGTTTTGAACTTGTGGCAAACCCAACACCGGTACCAAAATCTTTTAACTGGCGTGCTCCAATATTTGAAGTCATGATGATCATACTGTTTTTAAAATCTACTTTTCTTCCCAAACCATCTGTAAGCTGACCATCATCTAACACCTGTAAAAGAATATTATAAATATCCGGATGTGCTTTTTCTATTTCATCTAATAAGATAACACTATATGGTTTTCTTCTTACTTTCTCCGTTAATTGACCGCCTTCTTCATAACCCACATATCCGGGTGGTGCACCAATTAAACGGCTTACGGTAAATTTTTCCATGTACTCACTCATATCAATCCGAATGAGTGCATCTTCACTATCGAACATATATCTGGCCAATGCCCGTGCAAGTTCTGTTTTACCCACTCCGGTAGGGCCAAGAAATATAAATGTACCAATGGGTTTCTTTGGATCTTTTAATCCAACTCTGTTTCGCTGTATTGCTTTCACCACTTTGCTGATCGCTTCTTCCTGACCTACCACCATCGCTTTCATATCATCAGCCATTTTGCGCAGCTTATCTGTTTCTGCCTGCACCATTCTTTTTACAGGAATGCCGGTCATCATACTCACCACTTCTGCTATTTCTTCTTCGCCTATCGGGTAGCGTTTATGTTTACTTTCTTCTTCCCATTCTGCTTTTGCTTTTTCAAGTCCTTCCTGCAATCTTTTTTCAGTATCACGCAATGAAGCAGCTTCTTCAAACTTCTGACTCTTTACTACTTTATTTTTTTCATTCTTTACATCCTCAATTTTCTTTTCAAGGTCAACGATGTTTTGCGGAACATTAATATTTTTTAAATGTACTCTTGCGCCTACTTCATCCAATACATCTATCGCTTTGTCTGGCAATAAACGATCGGTTACATAACGATCACTCAATTTTACACAAGCATCAATTGCTTCTTCATTGTAAACAACATTGTGATACTCCTCGTATTTAGATTTAATATTATTTAAAATGATTATCGTATCCTCCACCGAAGGTGGATCAATCATTACTTTTTGAAACCGGCGATCCAATGCACCATCTTTTTCAATATACATTCTATACTCGTCTAAAGTAGAAGCCCCGATACATTGTAATTCGCCACGGGCAAGTGCAGGTTTAAAAATATTGCTTGCATCCAATGAGCCACTTGCACCACCGGCGCCAACTATTGTGTGTAATTCATCTATAAATAAAATCACATCACGATTTTTTTCCAATTCGCCCATAATGGCTTTCATCCTTTCTTCAAATTGACCCCGGTATTTTGTGCCAGCAACCAATGCAGCAAGATCCAATGAAATAACACGTTTGTCAAATAAAACTCTTGAGACCTTGCGTTGAATAATTCTTAAAGCAAGTCCTTCCACAATTGCCGTTTTACCCACACCTGGTTCGCCAATCAATATGGGGTTATTCTTTTTTCTCCGGCTGAGTATCTGTGATACTCTTTCTATTTCAGAATCTCTGCCAACAATAGGATCCAATGTGCCCATTTCGGCAAGCTTTGTTATATCTCTGCCGAAATTATCTAATACAGGTGTTTTGCTTTTAGCCCCCACTGGTTGTTTTGATGCGCCGGCTTTTTGTTGAGGATATTTTTTTTCTTCATCAAAATCATCATCGTTCTCATCGGTAAATTCGGCCCGGGGGTCTGTTGATTTTACAATACCCAGTTCCTGCCGGAATAAATCATAGTCCACGTCGTATTGATTTAAAATTTGCGTAGCAATGTTTTCTTTATTTTTTAAAATAGAAAGCATCAGATGTTCTGTTTCAACTGTCGCACTTTTTAATGCCTTTGCTTCCAGAACCGTAACACGAATTACTTTCTCGGCTTGCTTTGTTAAAGGGAGGCTGTTAATATTGGCAATATTCTTACCTGTCTTGTCTTTTACTGCCAGTTCTATTTCCTTTCGCAATTCATAAAGGTCCACATTAAAAGTTTTGAGAATGCGGATGGCAGTATTATCGCCTTCACGAATAAGACCAAGCAGCAAATGCTCGGTACCAATGAAATCATTTCCTAATCTCAGTGCTTCTTCCCTGCTAAATGAAATAATTTCTTTTACCTGTGCTGAAAAATTATTATCCATAATTAAGATAATTACTTGTTATACAATATTAACGAATAAATTTGGTTTGCCGAGGTTACTATTTATAAACGGATTGTTGATAAACTTAGTTGTATTAATATCAAAATAATTCTTTGACCTTTGCCCCTTTATCAAAATTGTGTAAGATAAAATACTTTTACCAGCCATTTCCTAATAATAAAAACTATGGAAGTCAAAACGGATACCAAAGAAAAATTTCATGTCATCACTGTACCGGGTTCGGTTCTTTCGGCTGATGTAGCAGCCAACATGGCTGCACTATTTGAAACGATAACCGCCAGCCCTGTAAAAAATGTTATTCTTAACTTAAAAGAGGTTGCTGAAATAGATGAGCAAGCCGGCGAAATATTGGTAAAGACCCAGCAAAAATTTTATGACCAGCATGCTTCCTTTGTTATATGCGAAATGCAAAAACAGGTTGAAGCTTTTTTAGACAATCTTAAATTACTTGAGCTTATGAATTACACCCCGTCCGAGTCAGAAGCCTGGGACATCGTTCAAATGGAAGAAATAGAAAGAGAACTGCTGGATGATTCAACTATTTAGAATTGAATCATAGAACCTGTCTAAAAACGTGATTTGAAATATCCTTTGTTTCCTTTGCGCTGTATTTTCTTCGTGTTCTTTGCGGTTTTGTTTTATTTTTTAAACACAAAGGACGCAAAGTGATTCGCAGAGAGCACTAAGTAAAGGCGATAAAACATTTCTATAATTAAATTAAGACAGCTTCTTAGTGAAATTAAATTTACAATACGAGTCATATTTGTTCCAATATTTACAAACTCAATTAGGCTAAGAATAAAAAAGGGAAAGCAAATGCTTCCCCTGTACCGTTCTATTGTTAATCTCTCCTGTTATAATTTCTATTGACTAATAATAAATTTTTGTGTTTTAATCTCGCCTGTTTC
>JANPEU010000678.1:0-7298 GCA_031423175.1 Bacteroidota bacterium | reverse complement strand
ATTGAAAATTATTTTAGTAAATATGAAGAGGCTTCAAAAAAATGATTTTCAACATTAAAAACTAAAGCATGAAGCACCCATTCAAAAAAAAAGATTTTGAAATACTGGATTCAATACGGGGTATAGCTGCTTTGTATGTGGCAATAGCCCATTGCCGGGGAACCTTGTGGATGGGCGGCAGTGAGTATTCAAAATTATTTCCTCGGGAAGGTTGGAATATTAGTGATTATATCATTTTTGGAAGCAGTATGCTTACAAGACTGGCGGTGGAATTCGTGATAGTATTTTTTGTATTATCTGGTTTTTCAATTGCACACAGTCTTGCCTCGGATAAATCCCCCTTGCGGTTTTATAAAAGAAGATTGATAAGAATTTATCCATCCTATGTAATGGCGCTGGTTTGGGCAGGTGTAATATTTCTTATTACAAAGTGGATGTTCCCGGAATGGTATAATGGTTTATACACCCAGTTTGCTTTTTTACGTACCATTGAGATGAATGAATTTTTTACCCCAACAAAAATAGCGGGCAACCTTTTGTATATGCCAATGCATGGCTTTGTTGGGCCCTTCTGGTCTTTAACCTATGAAGTTATCTTTTACCTACTGGCTCCGTTTATTCTCCGGAATGTAAAAATCTATTCTGCTGTTTCGGTGCTTTTGTTTGCAGTTGGTTTTCTTTTTCCTACCCAAATAAAATCAATAGGTATTCCAGTTTATATACAGCAGTTTTTGTTTACCTATAATATTTACTTTGCTGTTGGCGTTTCATTTTACAATTATTTTGAAGAAGTAAATAAAGCAATTAGTTTTTTAAGCAGGAATGTATTGCTGTTGCTGCTTTTGTTAACACTTGCGGCTACCTATGCAGTTAACTTTTATTTTCGAACAGAAACAGTTTATAGCTTTATGGTATCTGCTGTACTTGGAGTATTATTAATGTTATATTTTCTCAGGCACCGTGTGGAAATACCCTGGCTGATGAAAATAGGACAATTCAGCTATACGCTTTATATCACACATTTTGCCAGTGTATACTTATACCTCGCAATCTTCTGGATTATTTCAGGGCATAGAGATTCTTATATTGTCAATTATTTTGTGTGGATACCAGCTGTTTTATTTGTTGTAGCATTGGGATGGTTACAATATTCGCTGGTTGAAAAAAAGACAAAAAAGATATTGGATCTTCTTCGTAAGCCACGAGATATAAAAGAGAGGTCTTCTCTAACGACTCCTACTTCATAGTTTTTTTTAAGAATAAAAAATTAGTATAGTAAGATGATATTGCTTGGATCATTATTTCGCGAAGTTGATTTTCTGGTTGCTCCTATTTGTTTTATAATACTGATGATGATATTCTCATTGGTATTAGTAAAGTATAAGGATGACAGAACAAGAACCCTTCTTCTTCAGGCATTCTATTTTAAAATGGCTTGTGCACTTATTTTTACTGCATTTAGTTCATTTTATTATAGGGGTGGTGATTCTGAGATGTATTATTTTTCTGGTTTGCATCTGCACGAAGCTGTGATGGATAACCCGAATAATTTTGTCTTAATCTTTTTGACAAAAGTTATTAATGTGAAGACACCCTTAATGAATTATTTTATTTACGACAATTCAGTATATCCAATATGGGAGGCAATGCACGGCGAAGGAAATTTTTTTGTTGCCAAACTCGGGTTACCCTTTTTGCTTATTTTTCAAAAGAGTTATTTATGTGTCGCAATGGCATTTTCATTTTTTGCTTTGGGTGGTTGTATTCGGCTTTATAAATTCTTTACACATTATTTTCCGGAGTATTGGAGAGAAGTTGCACTGGCCACACTGTTTTTGCCAAGTGCAGTATTCTGGAGCTCGGGTATGCTGAAAGACCCTATTTGTTTTGGCAGCGTTGGCTATCTTGTTTATGCTGTATTCAATATTGCAATTAAGCGTCGGAAATTTATTTCTTCTTTCGTATGGATAGTAGTTTCAGTAATTCTTTTATTTTATATTAAACCCTATATTCTGTTTGCATTGATTCCGGGTATTGTATTATGGTTATTTTCAGAATTGAATAAGCTGATTGGCAATAGAACACTTCGAAATATTTTTACTGTAATTACAATTGTTGCAGGTGCTTTTTCTGCTTTTTATTTAATTCAATATACTACTTCAGATGAAAGTGTAAAATCATACAGGATTGATAATATTATTGAAACAGGTAATACTAGCAGAACTATTTATGCTGAATATGGACAAACTGAACAAGGAGCCTATTTCACAATAGGTTCTACCAACCCTGTCATACTTTTTTTAAACGGAATAGTAGCCACCTTCTTTCGTCCCTTTCCCTGGGAAATATCTTCTCCCATCGTTGCCCTTTCAGTTATTGAGGCAATGTTTTTTTTATTTATTTCAATGTCAGTTATTTTTAAAAGAGGAATTTTTTATTTTTTCGGAAAAATATTTTCTAATCCCGTCTTTATGCTATGCTTTGTATTTGCTTTTGTATTTGCAGCAGCCGTAGGAAGCACAGCAACAAATTTTGGCTCACTCTCACGGTATAAAATTCCGGCTATGCCTTTTTTCCTGGTCATGATTCTTATTCTTTTCAGGCAGGCTGGTCTGGAATATCCAAACTGGTTTAAAAAATTACTAGGGTATCGTATCTATTTACCAAAAGACAAATCTGCATTTTAATATTCTATGTGTGGCATCGCCGGTTCTATAAATTTTCCACTTAATATTCCCAGGCTCACCAAAGATCTTTTTCACCGTGGTCCGGATGAACAAACAACATATACGGAAGATAATCTGGTGCTGCATCATCACAGGCTTTCTATTTTAGATATAGCCGGGGGCAAACAGCCGATGCACTACGAGCATCTCACCATTATTTTTAATGGCGAAATTTATAATCATCGTGAACTGCGGAAAAAATTTAATCTTAATTGTACCACGAATTCCGATACAGAAACCATTTTACATCTTTACGCGAAACTGGGACCTGCATTTTTAAATGAAATGGATGGAATGTTCGCATTGGTTATTTATGATAGAAAAGAAAGGCAGCTTTTTCTGGCAAGAGACAGGGCAGGTAAAAAGCCAATCTATTATTTTGCAGATAAAAAATCTTTTGTTTTTTGCAGCGAACTGAATTCATTAAAAAACCAGTTGCCACTTCAAATAAATGAAAATAATCTTCAGCAGTATGTACGCATGGGTTATTTTTATAAAACTTCTACGCCTTATCAAAATGTTTTTGAACTGCAGGCTGGCAGTTATGCTTATGTTTCTCTCACAATGACTGAAGTAAAACAAACGAAGTGGTGGAATATCGGAGACTACTACAGCACAAAAACGGATGATGATTTTGAAACGGCGATTAATAAAATTGATACTTCACTGCACACGGCCGTAAAGAATAGGGTCGAATCATCAGACCTGGAAGTAGGTTCTTTTTTAAGCGGCGGTATCGACAGTGGTATTGTATCTGCCATTGCGAAAGAGTATAATTCAACATTAAAAACGTTTACCGTTTCATTTGAAGGAGAGTATGATGAAGCTCCTTTGGCAAAATTGGTTGCGGATAAATACCAGACAAAACATGAAGAAATTAAAATTTCATTTAATAACCTGACGAATGATGTTGAAAAAATACTTGCTAATTACGGGGAGCCTTTTTTTGACAGTTCGGCTATCCCAAGCTATTATGTAAGTGAAGCTGCAAAAAAACATTTAACTGTTATTTTAAATGGAGATGGGGGCGATGAAATATTTGCCGGTTACCGCCGCTATATCCCTTTTGCAAAATATGATTTCTTTAAACCGGGAGCATTGGTAAAGTCGTTTGCTAATATGGCGCATACAATTCTTCCAGCTTCTCATAATAAAAAAAGTAAATACAATTATTTTTACCGGCTTGCAGATCTTGCCCGCAAAGATGGGATGGATATTTATTTATCTGCCACCGTTGATAGTTTTGAGGGATTTGAAAAATATTTAATAACGGACTCTGGATCACTTAAAGAAATTGAAAGCGATTTCGAAAAAATTAATCAAACATCTTTAACCGGGCTACAAAAAATTATGAATCTGGATTTTGATAATATACTGGCAGGCGATTTACTGGTGAAGATGGATATTGCTACGATGGCGCATTCATTGGAGGGTAGAAGCCCTTTGCTATGTAAGGATTTATTGGAGTATGTTCCATCAATTGCTGATTCATTTAAAATAAAAGGGGGGCAAACAAAATATATTTTACGTCAGCTTGCAGCAAAATATTTGCCTCCTGAATTAATTAATCAACCGAAACGTGGTTTTGAAATTCCATTGAAGAAATGGATTGATGGCGAATTGAAAAACATCATTGCCGATTATATACTTGCACCAAATGCTTACTGCAGAAATTTTGTTCAACCTTCTTTTATAAACAGCCTCTGGAACAGGAAAATAAATACAGGTGATGAAAAAAGAGCTAAAATGATCTGGACTCTATTTGCAATGGAAGTATGGTATAAAAAATGTTTTCTCCAAAATGCCTAAGCTCATCCGCATAACTACCGTTCCCATGGCATTGAAACATTTACTGGCCGGACAGATGCGATTTATGAAAGAAAATGGGTTTGATGTAATAATGGTGAGTGCAGATGGCAAGGAAAGGGAAGATGTGATGCAAAATGAAGGATGTACTCATGTCATCATTCCCATGACAAGAAAAATAACCCCATTTGCTGATTTAAAATCTTTATGGCAACTCTACCGGTTTATTAAAAATGAAAAGCCAGATATCGTTCATTCGCATACACCCAAAGCGGGGCTGCTTGCCATGCTGGCAGCAAAATATGCAGGAGTAAAAATAAGGATTCATACAATTGCTGGTTTGCGGTTTATGACTTCAAGAGGGATTACGAAAAAAATACTGGTGATGATGGAAAAACTGACTGCCCGATCAGCGACACATGTTTGGCCTAATAGCTTTTCTTTATTAAAGTATATCCGGGAAAACAAACTGGTAAATGAGTCAAAGCTGAATGTGATTGCAAAGGGCTCAAGCAATGGCATTAATCTTAAAAAATTTTCAGAAGAAAATCTTAACAAAGAAAAACTTCAACAAATAAGAGAGCAACTGAATTTTAATCCAGAATATACTTACCTGCTTTCTGTGGGAAGAATTGTAAACGATAAAGGAATTGATGAACTGCTGAAAGTGTTTTCGGAATTGTACAATGAAAATGACAAACTAAGATTAATACTACTTGGTTCTTTTGAAGAAGAGTTGGATCCGATAAGCGTTGAAGCAAAAAATATTTTACATAATCATCCCGGCATTTTTCATAACAATTGGAGCAATGATGTAGAATATTACATGAAAATTGCTTCGTTACTTATTCATGCATCACACCGCGAAGGGTTCCCGAATGTACTGCTCCAGGCTGGTGCTATGAGCTGTCCAATTGTTTGCAGCATCATTGAGGGGAACATTGATATAGTAGAGCATGAAAAAACAGGATTATTATTTAAAGTAAAAAATGAAGCAGATCTGAAAGAAAAGCTGAAATTTGCAATCAATAATCTGGAACTGATGAAACAATACTCTGTTGAAATAAGAAATAAAATTGAAAACCAATTTGACCAGCAAATTGTTCATCAGTCAATACGGGATAAATATTTTGAATTGATAAATGAAATCCAATAACACAAATAAACCAATCGCTTTAATAGGATACTCAGGTCATGCCTATGTGACAGTAGATATTTTTTTATCCATGAGCAGAGCTGTTGCAGCCTATTGTGATTATGAAGAAAAATTAGTTAACCCATTTGCATTAAAATATCTTGGAAAAGATTCAGATAAGGATGTAGTTGAATTATTAAAAACGTATGATTATTTCATTGCAATTGGAGATAACATATCCCGAAGAAAAATTTCGGAACGGTTAATTTCAAAGCTTTCTTATTCTGTAAATGCAATTCATACTTCATCAGTTATTTCCGCATCAGCAAGTATTGGCAATGGCATATTTATAGCAGCAAATGTTGCGATTAATCCTTTAGCAAAAATTGGTAATGGCGTTATTTGCAATACATCCTGCAGCATTGATCATGAATGTATAATTGGGGATTTTGCTCATATTGCACCGGGAGCAGTGTTATGTGGTAATGTAAGGGTTGGTGAAAACACTTTTGTTGGCGCTAATGCGGTAATCAAACAAGGAATAACAATTGGAAAAAATGTAATGATTGGTGCCGGGGCTGTAGTGATAAAAAATATTTCGGATAATGAAACCGTAATTGGCAACCCTCACAAAAATTTAAAATAAAAACATAAAGATGAAAAAAGTTCTTGTTACAGGTGGTGCCGGTTATATTGGCTCGGTACTGGTTCGTATTTTATTAGATAAAGGTTATCATGTTCGTGCAGTCGATTCTTTAAAGTTTGGCGGGGATGCATTATTTGATGTTTCTCAAAATCCAAATTTCGAATTTGTTAAAGGCGATATTCGGAATGGCGCAGATATTGATATTGCAATTAAAGGCATGGATTATATTGCTCATCTCGCAGCCATCGTTGGCGATCCTGCATGTAGTAAATTTTCTGATGAAGCAAAAGAAGTAAATGATATTGCATCTGTAGCATTATTTGAAAAAGCGGAAAAAGCTGGAATAAAAAGATTTGTTTTTGCAAGCACCTGTAGCAATTATGGAAAAATGGCAGATCCGGATTCGTATGTTGATGAAAATTCTGAACTACGCCCTGTATCCTTGTATGCTGAGCTGAAAGTAAAATTTGAAAACTATATACTTAACGAAAGAAAAAATACAAAGATGTGTGCAACTGCTTTGCGTTTTTCCACCGTTTATGGATTTTCTCCACGCATACGATTCGATTTAACGGTAAATGAATTTACCCGCAATGTTTGTTTAACAGGCCAACAGGAAATCTGGGGACCGCAGTTCAATCGTCCTTATTGCCATGTGGATGATTTGGCTAGAGCGGTGGTAATGGTAATGGAAGCTCCCGAAGAAAAAGTAAGAGCCAAAGTTTTCAATGTAGGCGATACAAAAGAAAATTACAGTAAGCGGATGTTGATGGAAGAAATTCAAAAACAATTACCTGAAACAAAAGTTATTTATGTTGACAAAACGGATGACCCGAGAGATTACCGTGTCAATTGTGATTTGATAAAAAATGAACTGGGCTTTACAATCACTAAAAAAGTTCCCGATGGCATTCGTGAAATTGCAAAGCTGATGAAAAGCGGATTGATTACCGACGCACATTCGCAGAAGTTCAGGAATATTTAA
>JANPEU010000677.1:0-2009 GCA_031423175.1 Bacteroidota bacterium | reverse complement strand
GGCAGGTTAGAACTGGATTACATAGAAGAAAAATATGGGTTTGAATTTCCCGACAATGAAGCAGAAACATTATCGGGTTATATCATCGGGTTTCATGAAACGATTCCGCAGCAGAAAGAGCGGATTATTATTGATGATTATGAATTTGATATCATCAATGTAACTGATACAAGAATTGAAATGGTAAAAATGAAGAAGCTGAAGTAGGGAGTGGCGAGAGGCGAGAAGCTAGTAGGGTTTAAGAGTCACTCCTTCTTTTTTAAATTGATGTTTGATTTGTACGAGCCACTACACTTTAAGAAATACAATTTTTTAAATTTTTAATGTTTCTGTGATGCTTTCACAATGCTTTCTTAATGTTGCTCTCTCAATCTTGTTGCAAAAGCGACAAAGTGCAAGTGATAATTGGCTCACACTCCTACGCTAAAGCTTTGGAGCATAGACAATAGAAAACAAAAACCTTTAGGGGCTTATATTTTGGCGAATCTCTTATTAAGCAGTGATATAAACAATACCACGAAAGGAGTAAAATAAAACCTCCGGTTATTATAAACCATCAGCTTAGAAATTTTATTTTTGGTCAGGTGATGAATGGCTCACTACCTGCTTTTGGATTCACACCAACAACGGCAAAAATATTGTTGCTGCTCTTAGTTTGTCGTTGGTAGGCTATGCACAAAGCCAACGCATCATAGCAATTTGTCTGCCGAAGACATGACGTTGGCGTGCTGCTTTTTTGATAGATACCAACAAAGGCAAATGGAAGTTGTAGGTCACATAGTACTTTCATTTATTTGTTCTAGTTTTTGAATATCTGTTAATCTGAGACTTTATCTCTGGAAATTCATTATTTATTAAATCAAGAATTTCTAACATAGCCTTGTCTTCTTTTATTTTACTGGTAAGTTCTCTTGCACTTGGCAACGAATAATATCTGTAATAGTTTTTTGCAGCTATTTCAACTGCTGTATATGAAAACTCGTTATGTATAAAATACCCCTGGATAGTTGATTTATCTTTAAGAACCAAAAGTCCTTTATCAATTTGCTTATTCATGAATACGTCCCATCCGGTTTTTGGCTTCCCAAGACGGATTATATCCACAGCTATCGAGTCATTATCATCTCTACCATTAGGAAGAATTCTATAAATATAATCTTCTGCGGTCCATATGCTGTCCTTATACCTGATGACAAAAACCATTCTCCCCCCCCATTCAAGGTGTTCCCAAACCCTTATTTCAAGTGATTCACTGCCATTCTCGATAGAAGGTAATCCAACCCTACTCGTTTCCCTTCTTACATATTGCCAGGAAGCGCTGGAATCATTATAAACCTCAGGAATATCCTTCCGTAAAATTCCCGTACTACCAATCTTCAACTTATTATTAATTCTATTAATCGGGTCTTGAGTCCTACTGCATGATTCCATGCAGGCAACCAATAAGAAAAATATTATAGCTTTCATCATAGTTAAAGTTTTATTTAGGTCCCTCGATGTCCGTAGTCTCCATCTTCACAATACCAATAATAAATATACAAATTATAGGGTTGTTATGTTTAGTCTGCGACTAAACATCGGCTTCAAAGAAGCCGTAAGATAAAAATCAATCTTACAAAAATACCAAGTCAAGCAACCCGCATTTCTTAGCATGAAAATAATTCTAGCATGCTGGCAGGAAACAGAGCAGGAACCCCACTCAGTAAATTATCATTCCAAAAGAATCCTCTGGTCAAATCTAAAGAATTCTGAAATTGAAATGTTCATTGTTTCACTTTATTTTAAGTTTCCTATAAATCGGGGTTGCAGCCGGACACAAAGCCCACACACGGCAAAACCCGCTTAGACATTTTCCTTTTATTATAGAAATTTAATTGAAGACCCCGAAGGAAAAGAAAAATGAAAAAACTAAAGTAGGTGGAAAAGAAAAAATGAGTAATATGCGATAAACAGCTAATAGGGTTTTATAATCAACCCTTTTTTCTTGAATCTATCATGGATGGCTTTTG
>JANPEU010000676.1:0-3002 GCA_031423175.1 Bacteroidota bacterium | reverse complement strand
TAATCTATATACCAGTTGTCTGTTTATTAATGCGAAGTACATTAAAACTACTACACAATACCTGGATGAATTTTATAAAACGATAAACAATCCAAAAGCATGGCAAAAAGATTTTGCTTACCCATGCGATAAAAACGGAACAGGCAATGTGGTGATAAAAGGGTTGAAGGAAGACTAATGAAGTAAATTTAATCAAAAATGAAACTGACCAAAAAACTGGAAGCAGAAATTGTGCAAGCTTACAAAGAGGTTTTTGATGCAAATCTCAGAGGTGATATGAGAACCTTTGCTTCCATCCTGGATGATAACTGCCATATATTCGGTACTGCTGCAAGTGAAGTATTTAAAAATAAAAAAGCAGCTGTTAAATTTTATGCTGCAACAGCAGGCCAGGTGACAGGAAAGGTAGAATTACGGAACAGGAAGATCAGTGTAATGTCTATTGACAACGATGTTATGGTTAATGAGCAAGCAGATTTTTATTTACTGATAGATGACCAATGGACCTTTTATAACCCCTGCCGGGTCTCCTGCCTTTTTCATAAGAAAAACAATCAATGGAAAGCAATCCACATGCATGGATCTTTTCCCGACTCAAAAACAGAAGAAGGACAACAAATAAATGCAGATAAAATAAAAGCCGAAAATATCCAGCTTCGTGATGCAGTAAAACGCCGGACCATTGAATTAGAAAGTAAAAACCGCGAACTGGAAATTGAAACAGCTTTGGAAAAAGTTCGGGCCATTGCTATGGGCATGAAGGAACCGGCGGATATGTTGGATGTATGCAAAACAATTTCACTTCAGTTGCAATCATTGGGTGTAAAAGAAATCCGCAATGTGCAAACAGCTATCTTTTATGAGAGCCGCGGCACTTATATGAATTATGAATATTATGCAAAGCATAAAAAAACATTCATTACCGAGACCGTTTATACCGATCATAAAGTAGCAAAGGCATTTGCAGCAAAAATGCTGAAAGGCAAAGGGGAAATTTATATTACCCATATCAAAGGGAAAAAAGTCAAAGAATGGTTAGCTTATCAGAAAAACACCAATGTATTTATTGACCGGTTTTTAGAAAAAGCCAGCTCTCTTAATTATTACTGGCATTCGCTGGGGCCTGTTGCATTGGGTATTTCCACTTATGTGCCATTACGTGAAGATGAGTTGAAATTATTTCAGCGTTTCCTGAATGTATTTGAATTAGCATACACAAGATATCTTGATATTGAATTGGCTCTTGCACAGGCAAAAGAAGCAAGAATAGAACTGGCACTCGAAAGAGTAAGAGCCAGGGCAATGGCCATGCAAAATTCCAATGAACTGGCAGAGCTTGTATCTGCATTATTTAAAGAATTGACTCAACTTGATTTTTCCTTAACAAGTTGCATTATCTGGATGCATGATCATGAACAGGCAACCAATACGCTTTGGATAGCCAGTTCTGAAATGAACAAACCGGCACAGCCATTCCAGGTTCAACCGTTTTATATTCCTTTTTTCAAATCCATTATTCATGCATGGAAAGCAAAAGACCCAAAATGGATTTATACATTCACCGGCAATGAAAAGAAAATTTTTGAAAAAGCTTTCTTTAAAGAATTACCCAATCTGCCCGATGCATTAAGAAAAGCATTGAAAGTACCTAAGCAGGTTGTGTTCTCCGCATCTTTCAACAATTTCGGCGCCTTGGAAATTGTAGAGACAGAAGCATTGACTGATGAAAAATTTGATATCCTTCATCGCTTTGGAAAAGTCTTTGATTCAAGTTATACCCGTTTCAATGATTTAAAAAAAGCAGAAGCACAGGCAAGGGAAGCACAGATAGAATTAGGATTGGAAAGAGTAAGGGCAAGAGCAATGGCTATGCAAAAATCAGATGAGTTATCGGGTCTTGTTGCGACTTTATACGATGAATTAACCAAACTTAATTTAATTCTTTACCGCTGCATCATCTGGATATTTAATCCTGATACATTTGCAGCAAGAATGTGGATGGCAAATTCAGAGGATAATAAAAATGCCGAAAGTTATTTTATTAAAAAACTGGATCATCCTTTTTATGATGCGGTTTTAAAAGGATGGAAAGAAAAAAAATCAAAATGGGTTTATGAACTTCTGGGAAATGAAAAAAAATCAATTGATAAATTACTGCTTAATGAAACTGAACTTAAAAATCTTCCTGATGCAGTAAAAGCAGGCATCTTATCTTCAAAACATACAATTATCTCTGGGTCATTCAACAATTTTGGATTGATTGAAGCATCGGGTCCTGTTCAGCAATCTGATGAACAACTTGAAATTCTAAGTCGGTTCGGAAAAGTATTTGATCTCACCTATACCCGTTTCAATGATCTGCAAAAAGCCGAAGCACAGGCAAGAGAAGCACAGATAGAATTAGGATTGGAAAGAGTAAGAGCAAGAGCAATGGCGATGCAAAAGTCTGATGAATTAAAAGAATTGATTGGTACTGTTTATAACGAACTCACCAAACTGGATTTATCATTAGACCGCTGCCTGATTTGGGTAATGAACGGTGAAGATTTTTCATCACAATTATGGATGGCGAATGCAGAATCCCAACCAGTTAATTTTTATATACCTCATCATGATAATCCACCTTATCTCGCTTTTGTAAAAGCATGGAGGGATAGAAACAAAAGATGGCATTATGATTTACATGGACAGGTAAAAAAAGAATGGGATGGATATGTTTTTAACCAAACCGAGATGAAACATCTGCCTGACCTGGTGAAAAAAAACATGCAGGCAACGGATAGAGTAATGTTCGCAGGATCCTTTCACAATTTTGGTTGTTTGCAAACCGCCGGTCCTGAACAATTGAAAGATGAGCAATTTGATATTCTGAATCGCTTTGCCAAAGTTTTTGATTTAACCTACACTCGTTTCAATGATTTAAAACAAGCAGAAGCACAGACAAGAGAAGCACAAATAGAATTAGGATTGGAAAGAGTAAGAGCAAGAGCAATGGCGATGCA
>JANPEU010000675.1:0-1657 GCA_031423175.1 Bacteroidota bacterium | reverse complement strand
GTTGTCCCTGTTTTTTACTAAAACAAATTCACCACCGTTTCCATTCAGGTGTGCTATAAAAGGAACCGGCATTTCATGCAGTTGATCTTTCTCTATTTGTATGGCGGTATTATCTATTCCCAGTTCATCCAATGTATCGGTAATGCTTAATAAGGAAGGGTAATCCGGGTGTGAGTTCAGTTGTTGCCGCATGTAGGTTGAGGAAACAGGAATCTTCATTTCCTTTAGCCATGTATATAATATGGTATGCGGTTTTAAAGGCATCTACGGTTAATGAACTATGAAGCTCCGAAGTTTTTTTAATAGAAAGTGCAAATCATTGGTAAAATACCAATGTATTTTTTTAATTCCCCTTTTACTTACATATACCTCTTTCGTGGTATTGGTTGAATATGGAATAGCAGTTAGTTTAGCATCTCCCTTATTATCAACACAAACAAAAATCAACACCATGTACGATGGGGATGTATTGCAATTGCTTAGAAAATATAAAAAAATAAGTCAGACAGAACTTGCAAAACGTATCTATAAAAGTCAGGAGACGATTTCACATTACGAGCAACAGGAACACCTCAATGGAAAAAACTTAGAACAATTGCTACAAGCATTAAAAAGTAACAAAGTAGAATGGAATTTATTTAAGAAGTTACCCCCCCCAATAATGATTAAAAAAATATAATCCGGAACATCATCCCGGGTTTTTTATTAAAGAACACATCATATAATTTGAGTATTTAAAAGTCACTCCGCCAAAGGCGGAAGGTTTGGTAGGGCTTCTACTTTCTTCCCCACACTGCCACTCTTGATCTCCCTCTTAAAAATCCTTTTGTTTCATAAGTAAATTCAATTTTTTTCAAATGACGTAACCCTCCGGTTAAATCTATTACTCGGCTTTCGCCACCCTGACGAATTTGATTTCTGATAGAAATGTCCTGTACATCATCATTATCAAAATAAACTTTCATGTCATAAATTTTCAGCGGGCCATCTGTTACTTTTAATTTTATCTGGCGAAAATCATCATTCACATTTCCACAATGAATAACATCCCGATCCACGCCGAAACGAACATTTTTATCACCAATAAATTTCCATTCGGCATTTGATGAGTCAGCTGGTTTAAAAGAAGTAAAGAAATTAAACAAAGCAACTGTAAGCAGTGCAGAAAAAAATTTTGCGTAGGGCATAAAAATAAATTTTTGTGGTAAAATAATTTTTTTAAAAGACTTGCCGATCTTTTCAAAAGTTTAAGTTACAGAAAAAAAATGAGTGGTGAGTTGTCAGTAGTAAGGCAGTAAGTTCCAGATCAAGATAATTAGAAAGCTAACGATCTGAAATCAATTTTAAATTTTAAATATAAAATTTTCAATCTGAAGTTGGGCATTTATAAGATTGTAAATTAAAAGTAACATGAAACTGTGCTGTTACAAACTGGTCTTTCTGCCGGTCGTTACCGCGTTGTCTGCCTGCTATACCGATGGGATCACCCAATTCATAAGAACGATCATGGAGTAAATAACCATTGGAGGGGCTGCCGTCGGGATTGCTGGGAAATACAGCTAATGCATTTACATACGTTTTACTTACATCATCCAGGTAATCGGTATTGGTAAAACGATGCAGCACTTCAAATCCAATATTGATGCGTTCATTCAAC
>JANPEU010000674.1:0-3513 GCA_031423175.1 Bacteroidota bacterium | reverse complement strand
CAGCAACATCAAACTGTAAAAATCAGAAATTATTTAGCAGAAGACAGTATCAGGGGCATGGCGCAAGGCGGGCAGGATAGTGTTTTTTATTTTGTTGCACATGACAATTTTTTTCTCTGGCGGCCTAATGGTGAGTTTGGGGGATGGGGTTGGCCCTATTTCAATTTTCCTAAAACAAGTCCTGTTTCTAAAATCTGGATTGATGATGACAATAATTTATATGCTGGTACTACAAAAGACAATTTTTATATAATCAAAAATGCAGCAAAAAAAGGGGCATGGAAAGGAATTGAAGGTGGTCCGGATAAGGATGGTAACTATACTGTAACAAAAGGGGCACTTCCTGTTAAACAAATTATTCTTCAACCAGGAGCCAGCGTATATTCATTTGCGCAGGATGCAAAGGATAAGGATAAAGTATGGGTTGGTACTAATCTTGGATTATTTACATACAACAAACAAACTCAAAAAATTAATTCGATTGATCCTGTTAATCAAACCGGCATCACCATTACGGAAATTTATACAGGGGAAAACGGAAACATCTGGTTCAGTACTTTAGAAAAAGGAATGGGGGTGTATAATCTCACACATCAAACAACTCGATATTATCCCTATTCAAAACCAAACTCCAACTCCACTACAAAATATCCAATTAAAACTTTTTGCTTTAAATCTCCGCACCAATTTTTTGTTGCAGTAATGGATTCCCTTCCTGCAATATTTAATACGGAAAGAAAAGTATACTTGTTTATCGATGATTCTTCTTTGCATACGTCACCTAACCGCACAACCGATATAAAGGTTGATAGACTGGGAAACCTGATTATACTTAAAGGGGATCGTTTTTATATTGCTGATGTTTCAAAAACAGACTTGTTAAAAACATCAGTTATCCCTGACAGTTCGCTTTTAGCTCCTTTCTTTAGAGAGATTCAGTTAGAAAATGGAAAATCTCTCGCAAACATTAACAGCAATCCCGAGCTATTAAAGAAAATAGTATTAAGACATAATCAGAACTCATTGATTGTTTTCTATGATGTATTGGATGTTGGCGAAAAGGAAAATCTCCAATTTGCCTGGAAGGTTGATGGCTTAACAAATGGGTGGGTTGAAATGTATAGGATAAACTTTGATAGTGCCCAGTTTGCTTTTATCCAGGATCTCAAACCCGGAAAATATGTATTGCAGTTAAAAGTCCGGATCGGAAAAGATGATTGGAGAAAGCAGATGGCTGAACTGATAATTATTATCACTCCTCCATTCTGGCAAACCTGGTGGTTCTGGACTTCTGTTGTTGGTGTAATTAGTTTACTAATTTACTTAATCGTCAAATCAAGAGTAAGAGCGGTAAGGAAAGAGGAAAGACTAAAAGCTGCTCATGAAAAAGAATTACTTGCACTTGAAGCCAAATCACTTCGTGCACAAATGAACCCGCATTTTATTTTTAATTGTTTGAATTCTATCAAATCATTAATACAGGATCACCATGAAGAAAAATCGGTAACCTACCTCACCACTTTTTCAAAACTGATACGTACACTGTTTAATAATGCTGATAAAAAAGAAATAAGTCTTTATGACGAAATAGAAACATGCAAACTATATCTGCAACTGGAAGCCATGCGGTTTGATGCTAAGTTTTCTTATTCAGTAAATATTGATGAAAGTATTGATTTGAAATCAATCCAAGTACCAGCATTAATCATTCAACCTTTTATTGAAAATGCCGTTTGGCATGGCATTGTTCCAAAAGGCAGTGGCAACATATCATTAAGTGTTATAAAAAACAATGGTACTGTTGAAATAATAATTGATGATGATGGTATTGGCAGGGAAGCATCGCAGCAAAACAAAGCAACCAGTAATATAGGGCATCAAAGCAAAGGTGTTAATCTTACACAATCAAGATTAGAGCTGGATAATCTTTTGCAACAGAGGCAAGCTACTCTAATTGCCATTGATAAGAAGGATAAAAAAGGACTGGCAACAGGAACAACTGTAATCATTAAAATAAAGGAAGATATATCATGAACAATCAATTGTCAATTGAGCTGGGTAAAATATCAAAATGTAGTACTTGTCACGCAAAGAAGATTCTATTTTAGTTAAATGAAAAAAATAGTCACAATATTATTGGCTTGCTTTTTATCTTTCTTTTTAAGCGGATGCCTGACGACACTTTATCCGATTTTTCATGAAAGGGACACCATTTTTAATGAAAAGCTATTGGGATATTGGAAATGCACAGATAAAGAAAACAACATCAGCTTTATAGAGTTTAAAAAGATCCCGGAAGACAGGAAATCTGAACTATTTCCCGGTATTCGTAAAATTTCAGATAAAGGATATTTAGTAAGCAGGATGGATAGTACGAGACAAATAACAGATCAGGATTTTGTATTTCTTGCAAAAATTGGAAAATATTATTACCTGGATTTTTATGGTGCAGAAATGCCATCTCAAAGAAACGTAAATAAGTTCTTTAAAAACCATCATATAAAAGTTCATAGTAGTTACAGGTGTGATATTGAAGACAACGATCATTTTGTGATGAAACGGTTTGATAAAGGATTTCTCGACAAATTAATTTCTGACAACAAAATAAATATCCGGCATGAAGTGGTTGGCGGAGAAAACTTAATTACAGCTTCAACAGAGGATCTGCAAAAATTTATCATTACATACAGCGATAATGCAGCGGCTTTCGGGGATAATATTGCCCATTGTTCCCGTATTATTGATTATTAAATTTATATATGAGAAGGTATATTCTTTCAGGTGTTCTTATATTGTTTAGCTTGTCATCTTGCTTAACGATTATACAATCATTAGTTACCCCTGATAATATTTTAACAGATGAACATCTCGAGGGGCAATGGACTGACCCAGATTCAAGAAGTATTCTTGTGCAAAGATTTATGAAAACTAAGGCAAAGGATCTATTTGCAGAAATGGGCCATTATACCGCCGAAGATTCCATTTTTTACACAAAATTCTACGTAATCACATACCGCGAAAAGAACCTGGATTATTTATGGTTTGCTGGTATGGTTAAAATCAAAGATCAATTGTATCTTAATCTTGTACCAGAAGAATGCCTGGATAATAATGGAAACGAAGTGTATAAGCTTGGTAAAGAAACATCAACTATTGCAAAATTGGAATGGAAAAATAATAATTCTTTGATACTTCATTTTCTTGATGGGGACTATATTAAACAAATTATTCTAAATGGAAATGCGAGAATTAAGCATGAATATGATCCTCTTTTTGGCACATTTGTGATCACATCTTCATCTGATGAGCTAACACAGTTTTTAGAGAAATATGGGAATAATGAAAATTTATTCAAAGGGGGCAATACTATCATCCTGACACAAAAAAACTAAAAGCATGTTAACCGGAAGAAAATGGATCAACGGCCCTTTATTTCGTATCTTTCAGCATATTATCTTTTGGATACTTTCATTTTATGTCTTCTTATACATTTTTAAAATAGGAAATACACCA
>JANPEU010000673.1:0-1506 GCA_031423175.1 Bacteroidota bacterium | reverse complement strand
CTGCTGTGCATCTGCAGCAAGTTTACGCGGATCACCACCTGCCGACATAGCACCATATGATGCACCATGAAAAGATTGATAACGGGTTAAAATTTTATGACGCCCTGTATATAATCTTGCCAGTTTGATTGCATTGTCTATTGCTGTCGCACCACAAACAGTGAATAAAGTTTTTGTCAAACCCTTAGGTGTAATGGACGCCAGTTTTTTCCCTACTTCACCACGAACTTTGGTAACACAGCTTGGCGTTACATAACTTACTTCCTGCATTTGTTTTGCTACGGCTTCTGTTACTCTTTGATTGCCGTGGCCAATATTTACATTCATCAGCCCTGATGAAAAATCGAGATAACGTTTACCATCGTAATCATATAGATAAACTCCTTCGCCGTATTTAACAGCAATGGGCGCAATTCCTTTTTGTTTGCTCCAGGAAAATAAGGTGTAATCCAAATTGTCCTGGATGATAGACTCCCTGCCCTCTCCCGAAAATATCGGGACAGGCACCGGAGGGTTCTCAGACTCTGATAATTTGGAGATTGTCTTTGTACTCATAAATTATTTTTTATGGTTGGCACGCATATCTATATGCATGGTGATTGTTTCTTTTTACCGGATATCTGAACCTGTCTGAAAGTTAACTTTTTTTACTTCAAAATAATTATATATTATCATCTTATTTCGTTGCCATGAACTCTCAAATTAACTTGAAAAAAATATTTTTCAAAAAGAGCGGCCATGGGTTTTTTTAACGAGGATCCTTATCAGGCCCGGGAAAATTTGGCCAAGGCGAATCATTAAATTGGTGAGTGTTTGATTGTTAAATAATCGTTGAAGCATACGGCCTGTACTCAAACGACTGGCAAAAAGTTTTTTCCAGTGAGCTGAATAAGCCTGTTCCATTAATTCTCTTGAAATAGTTCCTTCTAAAAACTTATTTACCTGTTCAGCGGCAATCTTACTTGCATGCAGTGCCATACTCATTCCATTCCCACATAAAGGTGTGATCATACCAGCGGCATCACCAATCATTAATACATGATTCTGTATGACTTCTTTTTTATCAAAACTGATTTGTGAAATAATCACTGGTTCATCCCGGATCATTTCACATTCAATCAGTATTTTTTTCAAATGAGGATTTACGGAAAGAATAGTTCGCTCCATTTTTTTAATATCGTTGCCGCTGTTTTGTAAATTATCTGCAGTGGTAAGATAGCATAAACAGTATTTATCATCTTCCACTTTTACAATACCGCAGTAACCTTTATTAAAATTATGAAGTGCAATAGTATCAATTGGAAAATTATAGTTTATATGATATTTTACACCGATATAATTATTAAGCTTATTTTTTTTAGCCATGATAAATGGCCGTTTCCATTTAATATCAAGATTACTTCTTTTACCAAAACTTCCAATCACTACCCTTGCTTTGTAATTTCCTTTTGAAGACTCAATATTAAAAATTGGGTCAGAGAAATTGATCTCATTGACACGTTCCTG
>JANPEU010000672.1:0-5939 GCA_031423175.1 Bacteroidota bacterium | reverse complement strand
GGAAACGTTTGCAGAAATTATAAACTCCTATAATCCTTGCTGGTAAAGGTTTTTATTTTGTTCCTTATTTAAAAAAAATTTCAGGTAAAATGTTAAAAACCCGGCAAACTAAGCAAATTTCTATCGCTCGGCAGCAGTTTTTCTATTAGATAGTATAAACCAAATACCTGCACCTGCAACTATCATCAGCACCGAAATGATCTCGGCTTGTGTTATCTGTATTCCAAAAATCTTCATTTGAATATTCACTCTTATTTTTTCAATAAAGAATCTTTCCAGCCCAACCAAAATCAGATAAAATCCAAATAAAGTTCCTGGCATTTTGAATCGTTTTCTAATACCCCAAATGACTAAGAATAGAAAAAAACATACTATAGTTTCATAAAAAGGGGTTGGAAAAACGGGTGATGGGAGTTGACTACAATATTTATCCTTACAATCATTCATGCTTACACCATCCTCATTTACATTATGCGGGTAATTGTAAGCAAAAAACCAATTGGGTAAAAAGCTAAGGCTTTTTGGTTTTTGAAAATAAGTTGAGGGCACATTAGATAGATTATCGAAACGTTGAATAAAATAGGTTGTATTTGATTTCAATGTTGAATCAAAATCACCTGGAGCTGCTAAAACTATTTTCGATTCATTATTTAGAGTATATGCTGAATTATAAATGCCCCAGTCACCATCACCAGCCATTTGACAACCTATTCTTCCAATTGCATAAGCAAGCATCAATGCTGGTGCTGCTGCATCATTCAAATGCCAGAATGTGATTTTATGTTTTCTCGCATACCACCATATAGCAAGTGATGCACAAATTAAACCACCATACCATGTAAGCCCCGACGGAGAGAAAATATAGGAAGAAGGTTTATTTAAAAAATCACTCCAGTTTTCAAAAATATCAAACAGTTTAGCACCTAATAATCCGAAGATCAATGCAAGTATTGTAATCTCCCCTACTCTATCCTGTGGCCAAATCCTCACCGTTCTTTTTTCAGGTTTCGGTAAACGATTTTTCTTTTTTTCCCACCATTTTAACCCTGCAAATAAGAATCCTAATGCGAGACCGGCAAGCCAACTACCATTCAATGAAAAAATAAATGCCTGAGGGTCATTGGTAACAGAATTTTTTAAAATAAATAAAGCAAGAATTTTATACCCGAGGAAAAAACCCAATAAAAAATTTAATATTAAATCGCTCAATTTTGCTGGCTCGCCAACCATTATCTGCATATCTGTTGAATGAAATAACCCCTGGCTGCTTTTGCGTTGCAATTCTTTTGAAAGAACAAAAGCGGCAATAATGAATGCAATGGCAACAAAAAATCCAAAAGAATTTACAAAACGGAGATTGTCAATTTCGATATTAAATAAATCTTTGAATACGTAGTAAAGATTTGGATACATTAATTACAGAGTTTAATTGAAGGCGAATATACAAATGAAATTTATTCAGGCGGGATTTAATAAAAACAAAAAACCTCTTCCATTTTCAAGAAAGAGGTTCAGAAAAATTTTACTCCTGTTAATTACAATACTCATCAAAAGCTCCGGTAAGATTATTTGCTATTGCTTGTGCAGAACGTCCTTCAATCTGATGACGTTCTATAAAATGAACAAGCTTACCATCTTTAAATAATGCAATTGAGGGTGATGAAGGAGGAAATGGCAATAGATGTTCTCTTAATTTTTTTATTG
Organism: Bacteroidota bacterium; assembly: GCA_031423175.1. Classification (GTDB taxonomy): domain Bacteria; phylum Bacteroidota; class Bacteroidia; order Chitinophagales; family Chitinophagaceae; genus VBAR01. The sequence continues at coordinate 4,235 of JANPEU010000672.1, read as the reverse complement.
CATCCACATCAAACCCCGCAAAACTGGTAGTAAGAAAATCAGGTCTCTTAGCTGCGTTCGTTACTGCCATTAATACCCCTGGGCGGGCAGTACCTGCCGAGCAACCACATACTGAATTTACCATCACCAAAGTGGTTCCTTTTTTGGCTAATTGACTTTCTACCTGATCCGAATTAAGCATTTCTTCAAACCCATTTTCCGTTAATTCTTCTTTCATCGGGATAACTATTTCTGCTGGATACATAATTTATTTTTTTGTTTTAAGTGATTTCGCTACAAAAGTAAATGAATATGTATTACTGATTGATCATCAGAAACACTGTCAGTAAGATATTCCTCATATCGGAAATTTTGTCGCTATGAAAAGCCAAATACAAACAGAATGGCGTATATAATTGTAATGGTTTGCTATTTGAGATATGGGATAGGTCAAAACAATTTTTAAAATAAAAACAAAATAATTATGACCTACACAAAATTCACAAGGCAACCATTTGAAAAAAGCTTCAATACAATTATGGAAGACCTTTTTACTGAAATTCCTGATTTTCTAAAAAATGAAATTAACAAAACAGATTGGAAGGGATCGGTTCCTGTAAACGTCAAAGAAACAGAAAAAGCTTTTGAATTAGAAGTAATAGCTCCCGGATTTACAAAAGAAGATTTTAAAATAAACCTGGAGAATAATCTTCTTACTGTTTCGGTAGAAAAGAAAGAAGATGTAAAAGCAAATGGCGAAAAGCAAATCAGAAACGAGTATAATTTTAAATCTTTTAAGAGATCTTTTACAATTGATGAAAAAATAGATGCAACGAAAACAGATGCTTCGTACATCAATGGAGTATTAAGATTAAACTTTCCGAAGAAAGTGGAAGTCAGAGGAACAGCAACAGAAATTAAAATACAATAGTTCACTATAAAATTTTTCTCATAAGCAGTTGGTTTTGGTTTAAACCCTTCGTTTCCACGAGGGGTTTTCTTTATTACAGCCCCTGCCGCTAAATCACAGCCGTTGGCGGAGGACTTTAAAAACTAAATTTTAATTGCTTGTATATTACTTGAAAAGGTGGAATTTGAACTTTATTCAATTCCATAACTAATAAAATATTTGTAAAATCTGATTGCTGGTTGCAGACTGGTTACTGATTACATCCCTGTTTTCTTCTTGTATCAATCAGATATTGAATTTTCCAAGCCCCTTTAATTTTTACCAGTTGAAATGAATTTGCTCCACAATGAATGAATTTGCCTCCAACATAAAAATTATACGGTGTCCATACACTAGCAAGAGCTCCGTCAATTTTAATAGAGCCAAAAGTTATTCTTTCATCGGTTTCACCTTTGGTTTGTTTCCCTACATAATCAATAAACCCCTGGACTGCTTCAGCTCTTACAATTGTATTTCCTTCTTTATCCCGGGCAATCGTTTGAAATATTGCACCATCGGCAAATGTGCTTTTCAATAAAATTGTATCTGCATTTTGCATACCGATAAACAAATTATTTACAGTTGCCTTTACGGAGTCTTCTGTTGTTTGCGATTTTGCGAAAACACAAAACAGGATGAACGTTAATAAAAATAAAATCTTCTTCATAAAAATAATATTAAAAGGTTGTGGCAAAATAATTGAAGTATAAATGTAAATATCCCGGCTATGAAAGCAGCAAAATTTTTACAGGCGGCAATAATAATGACATTAATCGCATCTGCTGCAAGTTGTAAATGTTATAACCAAATATTAATTACTAATAATTAAAGTCAGATTAGAAAAAGAATATTTAAGATACCAAACCCTTTCCAAAACAGATTTACAAGTCGCCGGTTCGACGAAAATATTTCAGTTAAAAGAAAGGGTTTCTTTATTTTTTTAACGACCACCATAGCCAAGAATCTTCAACATACTTTGCGCAGTTTGTTGTTTAGCATATAACCAGTCTGTCAATTTTCCGTTTTTATCATACCCAATAATCACATGTTTGGGAGAAGGTATTAAACAATGTTTAATTCCTCCATAACCACTTATCTGATCCTGATAAGCCCCGGTATGAAAAAATCCTACATATAAAGGTTCTTCACTATCAACTTTTGGAAGAAACACTTCATTAATATGCTCTTCACTATCATAATAATCATGACTGTCGCAGGTTAAGCCACCCAATACCACCCGTTGGTATTCTTTATCCCATTTATTCACCGGTAGCATCAGAAATTTTTCACCGATACCCCATGTATCGGGAAGTGTTGTTATAAATGAGGAATCAATCATGTACCAAGTTTCCCGGTCATTCTGATTCTTTTGAGCTATTACACTATAAATATGTGCCATGCTCTCGCCAACTGTAAAACTGCCAAACTCTGTAAAAATATGCGGCATCGGAACTTTTGCCCGTTTACATGCCACTTTTATATTTCTAACAATTTCATTTATCATAAACTGGTAGTCATACTCAAAACCCAGAGAATGTTTTATCGGAAAACCACCACCAATATTTATACTATCCAGTTCCGGGCAAATCTTTTTTAACTGACAATAGAGATTAATTATTTTATTCAATTCGCTCCAGTAATAAATATCATCTTTAATCCCCTTGTTTAAAAAAATGTGCAGCATTTTCAGTTGAAACTTGCTTTCATATCCTTCGATCCGATCAACATAAAATTCCAAAATATCTTTTGCCCTTATGCCAAGCCGCGAAGTATAAAAAGGAAAATTAGGTTCTTCTTCTGCAGCTACACGAATACCCACTTTAAAAGGAACTTTAACCGATTTTGCATATTCTCTTAATTCTTCCTTATTATCCAATACCGGAATAACGTTAGTGAATCCGGAATTCAGCAATCCCGCAATTCTCCTTATATAATTTTTTTGTTTAAAGCCATTACAGATAATAAAAATGTCTTTAGAAATTTTTCTTTTTGCATACAATTTCTTTATAATCTCAATATCGTAGGCATAAGAAGTTTCAAGATTAATATCCTGCTTTAATGCTTCTTCAACCACAAAACTGAAATGTGAACTTTTAGTACAATAACAATAATTGTATTTGCCCTCGTATTTATGTTTTTTGATAGCAGCCGCAAACATGGTCCTTGCTTTTTTAATCTGCATCCCAATTTTTGGCAAATAACTTACTTTCATTGGAGTGCCATATTTTGCAATCAACGCTTTCAAATCAATACCATTGAATGTAAGATTTCCATCTTCCACTTCTATTCCTTCCTGAGGGAATTTAAAAGTTTGCTTTACGAGGTCGAGGTAAGTGTTATCCATTCTGAAATGTGGTTTATTAATTATTCTTACAAAAGTATAGGTTACACATAGTTAAAAAACAAAAAACCGGCTGAGTTTTCCCCAAAGCCGGTTTAATCATTTTAATGAGTGCTTTATTATTTTACCTGAGCTATTAAGTTTTTAAATGTCTCCGGGTTATTCATTGCTATATCTGCCAACACTTTTCTATCCATCGTAATTCCTTTTTTAGAAAGTTTGTTGATGAATTGTGAATACGTCATTCCTTCTTCACGAACCGCTGCATTGATACGTGCAATCCATAAGGTGCGGTATTCTCTTTTCTTCAACTTACGACCTACAAACATATAGGTCATTCCTTTTTCAACTACGTTTTTAGCAACGGTATAAACGTTTTTACGTTTGCCATAAAATCCTTTGGCTTGTTTTAGTATTTTTTTCCGGCGGGCTTTACTTGCAACCGCATTTTTTGAACGAGGCATATCTTAATTATTTAAAATTTAAAATTGTTGATTTAAAATTTAGGTCTGACTGCTGACTGAAAATTGCAGACTGATTTCTTACTACTTCAGGCGCAGCAGGAACTTAACAAAGTTCATATTTGCTTTGTTTACTGTGGCATCTTTGCCCATTACACGTTTACGCTTTTTTGATTTTTTCGTCAGAATGTGACGTTTGAAACTCTTTTGATGAGTGATTTTTCCCGTACCCGTTACTTTGAAACGTTTCTTGGCACTGGAGTTTGTTTTTACCTTTGGCATTTTAAATGCTTTAATGATTACACCTTTGAGGCGAATCTGAACAGTCAGATTCCTTTACGAGCCTCTTCAGTAATGTTTATTCCTATTTCCGATAGTTACCGGAATGAAAGAACTACCCTTTTGAAAGGGGCGGCAAAGATAGGTTTGAGACAGTTCTCTGCCAAACATCATTTGAAATAAAAACGGGGTTTCAAAAGAAACCCCGTTGTCAAATATTATTAAA
>JANPEU010000671.1:0-7397 GCA_031423175.1 Bacteroidota bacterium | reverse complement strand
CATACTTTAGCCGATGTTGTAGATAGTAAAATACGACAGGCAATGCCTGCAGCTGTAAATGAATTTCAAGGTTCATCATTTGCCTGTAACAGGCTGGGTGTAGATGCGGGTACTGCCCCTGCTTATACGGATGGACAAATTAATTTTAAAAAAATAAATTTCCCCATTTCACTGCCCACAGCCAACGATGTGACAGTAACCTTAAAAACAATTAAACGGTTACCGGCACACACTAACAGAGGAGCCGTGCTATATAATGCAACAGAAAATATTCAATTAGGCATTTATGCAAACCAGACATTCCGTAGTCTGCAATTGTCGGGTATAGCAGAGGGTGAGGAGCGAACCCTTACTATGAACCCTATTGTACTTGGCCCGCTTGGTGGTAATGCTTCACTTGTTCTTATCTGCAATATTGAACAACAAACATCCTTTCAAAAAGATTCCCGCTTCAGGGTATTTACAAGACAAAACAATTTTGGCAACGGTATTCAAAAAATCATTGTAACAAAAACCTACCCGGAGCCACCCCACCGTTTGCCCAATGGATTGCTGACAAAACCTACGGAACGACAGGTAAATGCTTATGAAATTACTGCCGTCATTAATGTCCCGCAATCCGTCATCGGAAAAACAAATCTATCGAATGGAAATTATTACCTGAGTTGGACCAATTCAAAAAAGAGTTTCCTGAAATAAAAATAAAGCGTTCGGATACTAACAACTAAAAATAATTATTATGCAAGCCTTTTTACGTCTTATTCTATTATACGGATCGCTATTCTTTTGTATCAGCAATACAAAAGCACAAACTGCCTGCACATGGCAACAAGGTGATTTAACGACTTACAGTCAAGGAGAATGGGGTACCGCATCGAGTGATGCAGGCATTATTCTTACAAACGAGTTTGCCGCTTTGTATTTTTCTAACGGTGGAGCTTTGGAAGTTGGCATTTCCGGAAGCGGCGGGTACTCAATCAGATTCTCGAGCCCAACCGGTGTTCTCAACTATTTGCCTTCTGCAGGAATAGCCGGAGCGCTTACAGCCGATGTAAGTAATCCAAGCTTTACAGCTTCTGGTTTATTTGGCGGTGAGGTCTCAGCCCTTGAACTGAATATCGATTTTAGCGACGCTCAACTTTTACCAGGCATTTCCAGCGTATTATTTGGCGACTTGGTGTTTCATGATTTAACATCGACGTTTTCTACATTCAACGGATTAACCGTGAGGCAAGCGCTTATAGTTGCAGAAACGGCTTTAGGCGGCGGGTCAGCCAGCGTTTCACCTTCAGATTTTGTTCCATTCCTTCAGGATTTAAATGCGGCATTCGCAGCCGGCACCCCCAGCCAATTCGCTTTAGATCATTTGAGAAAAGGGTGGCAGCAGGGGGAGATGCTGACGTACTCGCAAACTGACTATGGTAATAGTGGTTCGGCTGCTGCATTTGCTCTATTAAGTACAAACTTTAATACTCTTTATCCAACTACTCTAAATGTCGGTACACCTAACCAAATGATATTTGATAATGCAGGAGATGTTTATTATTATTTGCCGGAGTCAGGGTCACCCGGTGTTTTAACAGGTACTGTCTTAAACCCGCTGAATACATCTGCCGGAGAACTTGGTGGAGAAGTACTCGCATTAAGAATCAATGTTAATTTTTCAGACGCCAATTTGCTTGCCGGAAGTGAACCACTTGGTAACCTGATAATACATGAGCTTCCCACTTTACCGGTAATGAACGGAGTAAGCATTCGTCAATTTCTTGAGATGGCAAATTCAATGCTCGGTGGTACTCTTGGTTTTCCGATAAGCCTCGGACAAACCGCAGCACTTGCAAGATTTATTAATACATCATTCCTTAATGGCACTCCCTCCCAATTTGCTATAGACCATTTGAGAAGAAGTGTGCGGACGGGAGATTTAGAAACGTATACACAAACTAATTGGGGCGATGACTTATCAGATGCCGGAACATTACTTTCCACTCACTATGCAAAGGTGTATGGAGGGAATTTTCTTGTAGGCGGAAATTTTCGTTTGCTCTTTACCAACGCTGTTGCCGTTCATAGTTTTTTACCTCAGCTATCATCAGTCGGCACATTAACCGCAAATGCGAAAAATCCTGTAACTACACCCGCAGGCGAGTTGGCAGGTGAGGTAACTGCACTGGAATTGAACGTTGACTTTTCGGATGCCAACTTGTTGCCGGGCACTATATCTCTTGGCGATTTGGTTTTTCATGACTATATTGATTTGCCTGTATTAAATGGTCAATCAGTTCACCAGTTTTTAGCAGCAGCAAATGTTTTACTCGGTGGGGGTAGCGCATCATTTACCACATCAGAGGCAGCAGCCGTAGCAAGATTAATTAACGAAGCATTTCTCACTGGCACCCCAAGTCAATTCGCAACAGACCATTTGATGTTTGTTTGTACCCCAACATCAACCAATAATTGCCCAATAGCGACAGCAGCGGGTGTTACCACAAAAGTTGGTACAGCTATCAATATTCAGCTACAAGCATCGGATGAAGACAACGATGCGCTTACATACAGCATTTCGCAAAATCCTTTGCATGGCACGGTTACCACATCATCAACCGGCGCTGCAAGCTATACACCCAATGCAGGTTATTATGGAACAGACCAGTTTAAATTTAAAGCCAATGATGGAAAATGTGATGTAGAGGGAACCATAGATATTTTAATTGTTGTTTGTCCTAAGAAAAAAGGTGACTGGAAGAATAATCCGGCTGCATGGCCCGTGTCTGCCACGCCTATGTTGTTAGGTACTGTTTCTTACACTCAATCGCTGTTGCTTACTATTCTAAATATGCCGGTAGGCAGCGGTCCAAAAGCTGATGCAAGTTTTATACTGGCTCATCAATTGATTCCTGCTAAACTTAGTATCGCCAACGGAACTATAGCACCAGTTGAAGTTCTTGATGCAATAGCTTCCGCTGATGCGCTGATCGGGAACAATACTATTCCTATGAAAGTAAAACCTAATACGGCATCAGGAAAAAGTATGGTTGCACTCGCTTCTTTACTTGAACAATTTAACAGTGGGTTATTATCCGAAGGATGTGAACCCGTAGCGGCTACAACAAGCTCGAAACAATTAAATACAACAGTTGAAACAGTTGATCCGCTATTGACAGATCAGCTTGAAGCAAAGGCTTTCCCAAATCCAAGTACAAATAATTTCAGCATTACTGTAAAAGCAAATACAGGTAAAGAAAGAATAACCATGCAGGTGATAGATATGTATGGAAGAGTTATTGAAACAAGAAATGTAACAGCAAATTCAATGATACGATTTGGAGATCGCTACAGGCCGGGAACATATTTCGTAAGAATCATTCAAGGCAAAGAACATAAAGAAATAAAACTGATCAAGCTAACTGACTAAAAATTAATAACCACTAAACTATTTTTATGAATAAAATTTTTAGGTGCATTGCGATCTATTTGTTTTTGCTATTTGCTTACAGCAATAGCAAAGCACAGACCAACTGCGGATGGCAGCAGGGAGATATTGTAACCTACACACAGGCGACATGGGGAAATGATGGATCAAGCATTGTGGCTATACTCCTTGACAACAACTTCGGAGCAGTCTATGGAAACAATTTCCAATTTGGCATTTCAGGTACAAACGGATACTCATTATTATTCACCAACACAACTAATCTCCTTGCGTACCTCCCGGCTAACCAGCAGCACGTTTTTATTTAAACCAAAAACTGATTTTATGAAATCAAAAATTTACACTTTTATTTTTACAGCATTCGTTGTTTTCCTTACCACCAATCAAGTTTCAGCCCAATTAGTAAGAAGTGCAGCAGGCGCTGATGCTATTGCAATCACACCTACAAGAGATTTATACCGTGCAGATCTTGGTGGTGGAACAACGGCGGGAGCAAATGGAAGCTTTGGGGGTTTACGTCGTGAAATAAACTGGGATGGCGTTCCTGACGCTTTTGCAGCACCCAATAATCTTCCTGCCAATTTTTTCAGTGTAAACTCACCCCGCGGGGTTGTTTTTAGCACACCGGGAACAGGCCTCCAAGTAAGTGCTACTGCTGCAAGTGGTGTTCCCATCGACTTCGGCAACATTGATCCTGCATATTCAACTTTTTTTCAACCATTTTCTGCACAACGACTTTTTACCTCGATTGGCAGTAACATTACCGACATTAGTTTTTTTGTTCCAGGTACAAGTACACCTGCTTTTATAAGGGGTTTCGGTTCCGTATTCAGTGATGTGGACTTACCAAATCTTACAAGTATCCAGTATTTTAATGTAAATAATGTTTCGCTGGGGACTTTTTTTGTGCCGCATTTTGCTGCTAATGAATCCTTTTCATTTCTCGGAGTTTCATTTCCAACAGCTGTTATTTCAAGAGTTCGTATTACTTCCGGTAATCAGGTACTTGCATCTGGCACTATAGCTGAAGATTTGGTTGTTATGGATGATTTTATATATGGTGAACCGATAGCCAGTACACCTATTTTAACGATCAATAAATCCGCAACACAGCCCGACCCAACATCTGCAGTGCCAATTCATTTTACAGTTGTATTTGATCAGGATGTTACAGGCTTTGATGCATCTGATATTTCTTTTACAGGTAGTACTGCATTAGGTACTTTAGTTGCTACGGTAACCGGCAACGGTACCACATACGATGTGGCAGTTAGCGGTATGACATCAGCAGGAAATGTTGTAGCATCTGTTCCGGCCGGCGCGGCATTCAATAGTTCAGCACAGCCAAATACTGCTTCCACGTCTACAGACAATGTAGTTTTTCTTAGTGGCTTAGCGCCAACTATAACTTGTCCGGGTAATTTAATAATGAATGCAGATCCTGGAAAATGCACCGTCGAGATTATATTCACTGGTGAATACGCAATCGTAATTACGGGAGCACCTGCACCAACTATAGGCTATGATCTGAGATTAGGAAATGGCAACAGGAGATCCGGATCTAATATCGGCACAACTTTCTTTCCATCACTTGAATTTTTTGGTGGGGTGAATACGCTTGAAATTACTGCAACAAATAGCTTTGGAACCGCAAGTTGCAGTTTTACTGTAACAGTGGTGGACAACCAACCACTCGTTGTCAATTGCTACCCTGATATTACTGTAAATGCTGAAGTAGGTCAATGCTCGGCCGAGGTAACTTATGGTGTTTCAATTTTTGACAATTGCCCAAGCGCACCAGGGTGGATAGATGTTCAGTTCTCAACCGGCGCATACTTTAGTGCTTCAACTTCAGCACCATCAAGTGGGTTTTCACCTTCTGATAGGAGAAGATTCCCGGTTGGAGTTTCTACTGTACATGTCCTGGTTACCGATGCTGTTGGTATTACTTCAACTTGTTCTATAAATATTACCGTTGTTGATAATGAAAAACCAGTGATCACAGCTAAGCCAACTGATGTAACAGTTGAATGTACCTCGCAAATACCAGTACCTGATATAAGCACAGTTACTGCTTCTGATAACTGTAGTAGTACAACTATCACACATGTTGATGATGTGATCAGCAATAGTACATGTGCTAATAAATATACTGTTACAAGAACCTATCGGGCAACAGATGGATCTGGTAACACTGCAACTGCTATTCAATTGATAACAGTTGATGATAAGACACCGCCAACTATTACAGGATTAGCACCATCGAAACGAATATTAGCGCCACCGAATCATAAAATGGTTGACATATCTCTTGCTTATACAGTTAATGATAATTGTGTAAGTACACCAAATGTTACAATAAATATTACAAGCAACGAACCTATAAATGGAACTGGTGATGGAGATACTGATCCTGATTGGGAAGTCATCGATGATCATCATATACGATTAAGAGCTGAACGATCAGCGCAAGGAACCGGAAGGATCTATACAATTACTGTAACAGTAAATGATGGATGCAATGATCCTGTTTCAGCAACAACAGAAGTTGTAGTAGCACATAATATCACTGGTCCGCATTCGGGAAATGCATTTAAAGTAGGTTCTACTGTAGCATTTACCGGAGAATTTTGGGATGTACCTGGTAATAAGCATACTGCAAAATGGTTGATCGATGGTGCTTCTGTAAATGGTGTAGTTACTGAACCAGCTGGATCTAAGAATGGAAAAGTAACAGGTAGTTACAAATTCACTACTCCTGGTGTTTACAAATTACAAATGAACATCACAGATCAAAAAGGAGTAATGACTTACGCCAACACGAATGGTGACCTTGAAGCGATCGTTGTGATCTATGATCCAAATGGTGGATACACTTATGGAGGTGGCTATTATAATTCGCCTGCGGGTGCATTGATAGCAAATCCTTCTTCAACCGGTAAAGCCAGTTATGGTTTTGCAATGAACTATTTTAAAAACTCAACCAATCCAAAAGGTGAAACACAATTTGAGTTTAAAGTAGGCACATTTGAGTTCAACGCTTTGAATTTCGATTATCTCGTTATTAATAATACGATGTCACAATTCAAAGGAACAGGAAAAATAATCGGTGGTCAAAGCGGAATTGGATTTACAATGACCGTTGTGGATGGACAATTGGATGGAAGTGGTGTAGATAAAATAAGAATGAAGATCTATAATAAAAGCAACGGAACAATTATTTACGATAATCAGCCCGGTGCAAGTGATGCTGCATTGCCAACGCAAGCCGTAGGAGCAAACAGCATTATTGTGATCAGTGGTGCAAGTTCAACCCTAACATCTGCCGGTAAGAGTCAAAGTGAAGAGATCAAATCAAAAGTTGACGAAGTTTCCAGTGAGCTTGACATGATTGCTTATCCAAATCCAACTGCTACCAATTTTACAATAAACATAAAAGGTAATAGTAAAACAGAAAAAATAACAATGCAGGTCGTGGATATGTACGGAAGAATTATTGAAACAAGAAATGTAAATGCAAATTCAATTATAAGATTTGGTGATCGCTACAGGCCGGGAATATATTTCGTAAGAATCATTCAAGGCAAAGAACATAAGGAAATAAAATTGATAAAACTGGCTGACTAATCAGATTCTATCAGAATTACAAATGCCCTGGTTTCTACCGGGGCATTTTTTTATTTAAAAACCATAATGATTGTCTTCTTATAGTAGCCGTTTATCTCTGTGCACTTTGTGATGTATTTACTCAGTGCTCTCTGTAGTAAAATAAACCACAGAGGTCACAGAGATTTTACACAGAGCACACAAAGTTCATTTATACGGATGGTCGCTGAAACTAATCTAAAAATCTTGCTTTCAATTCCGGCGTAGGCAGCCAGCACTCATCTTTTTTACCAAACCATTTGTACCTGTTATTTGCAATGAGATTATAAAAAGCATCACGAATAAATTTTGGAATAAT
>JANPEU010000670.1:0-4897 GCA_031423175.1 Bacteroidota bacterium | reverse complement strand
GGCGAATTTGATTTTGATTTATTACGGGAGGGTTCATGATGATAAAGGTAAAGAATTAATAGGCTATGCCCAACCTCTCAAAATAGCAATACAGATTTTGTTTGCTGACGAAGTGGGGGAATAAAAAAGACTATTTAATGTTTCTGGTTCACTCAGCAGTATCTTTATTTTTAAAATATTAAGTTGTATAAAAAAATATTTCTTGCACTGCTTTTATTTATTGCTGATAGGCTTTATCCGCAATCGGTAACCGCATTTAAAGAAATACAGGCAGTAGATTCCATTGCTTTAACAAAAAGTACAGCTTCTTATTTTGCGAAACTGTATAGTAAAACAATGCTGTAGATTGAAAAGCAGTTAACCGGCATGGATACTGCAACTATAAGTCAGATTCGGGAATTAGAAATAAATTTTTCTAACTATTTTTTAAAAGCCTGCAATAAATATAAAGATAGCGGCCATACAGACTCAACCTGGAAGATTTATTTTGAAACTTCAGGTCTTTCACCGTTGCAATTAAAACTGCTTGGCATCAATGCACATATTAATGGTGATTTATGGCAGGCATTAAGGGATAGTTATACTGTACACGAAATTCAAGTATCAGCAAAACCGTTTTTCTATTTCATCAATCGTTGTTAAAAATTTATAACGATGTTTATCATGAAGCAAAAGCTGAAAGCAGAAAAGTAAAAACAATGGATTTGCTTTCATTGGGATTTTCCGAAAAATATGGGAAACATCTTTTAAGTAAATGGCGAAAGCGACAGATAAAACTTGCAACTCTTTATTATTTCAAACAAAACCGCTTTGAACAAAAAAGAAAAAGAACAGATAGAAAAAAAACAAGAATTGATAATTTAATTATCCGCAGGCTTTGAGATCAATTTAATTTCCTGGCCAATACCACCGTATTTTTCATTTTCTCTTTTTTACCCTGTAGGTTAAAAATTTCAGTATATAATATATATATGTGCCTATTGGAAGTTTTAACCCTTTATCATCAAGGCCATCCCAGTTCCAGTAACCGGTTAATCCCAAAACTCCATTACGAACAAGATTTCGAACAGGTCTGCCCGATGCATCAAAAATTGTTATGTTAGCTACATTGCCAATTTCAGCCACCTTATATTGTATGGTTGCTATATCGTCTCTGCCATCATTATCCGGGCTGAATACTTTTGGCGTTACTTCAATTGTTACATTTACCAGCTGTGTTAATTTGTACTGTGAGTTTTTATACGTTGGTGTACCATACCCGGCAGTAGATGCTGCACTATGCCAGTTGTTTTCATTTTGTGTAGCTGCATCCGGATCTATTCTTTCTAACGAAACACCTTCGGCATTGTCAATCAGTTTAAAATGCCAGTCATCTTTATATTTCAATTCATCCAATATTATTCCCTGAAAATTTAAAAACACGACATCTCCTTCATCATCTGAATAAGAAGGTAGGGTTGAAAGCACAAATACTTTATCTGGGCTTTGAACTAAATAATTTACCGAAAGATTATCCGCATCTTCTGTTATAACAATATAATCGCCGGGAAAAATATAGACAGGTAAATTGCTTAATAATTTTTGAGAACTTACTATACCACTACTATTACGGTTTGCGATGTAAATTTTTGATGCATCAAAAATTTTATTGCTTCGGTTATAAAACTCTGCGTAGTCGTATCCTCCGCTTCGGGGATTAAAAAGTATTTCATTAATAATTATTTCATTTGCGGCGGCTTCCACCGGCAAACCAACTCTTGCCTTATTACTGCTTCCGATATTATTGTTTTTACAATCCGTAATATTGGAAGCCGTGATCGTATAAATCGTATTAGCCTGAAGTGTTGTTGAACTATTTAATTGCACCGTATTAAAAAGCGGGGCATTGGTAATAGCAGAAGAAATTGTTATACCCCCATCAATGATATAATTCGAAACAGTTGCTCCTTTTAAACTATCAATCGGTTCATCAAATTCAAGAATGATAGTTGTATTATTAATTGTATAAGCATTTTTCAGTTTTGGCGCATCCATATCATTATTTACTGCATCAATGGAATTCTTTTTTCCGGGTGTTCCTCCTTTTGTATCTACACTTGCTTTCCAATTGCTCATTCCTGTACAGGGGCTTTTTGTATCTATCATTTCTAAACTCCATCCACCATCTACTTTTACTACATTTTGATACCAGGAGGATGAATAAGAAACTGAATGAATAATTTTTCCATTAGCTGCCCGGAGAAATAATTGATCGCCATCATTATCCAGCGAAGGAAAGCTTGTGACAGAAATAGTAGTCCCGAAAGCAGACATAGCAGCTACCGCACTACCCGTACTCACAATTACAAAACTATCAGCTTGTAAAATAAAATTTGGCATGGGTCCGCTTACTCCGGTTAAATCCCCAATCCTCCAGCCCGATAAGTTTATTGGAGCAGCAGTTGTGTTTTTTAATTCAACCCATTCATTGGTGGGTAATGCAACAACCGGTGTAGGGTCCGCCATTATCTCATCTATTACGACATCATACCTGTTTTGAGTAAACGATGCAGTATAAAAAAAAACTGACGTAAGTATGAAAACGAGTTTTCTCATACTACAAGATAATTAATACAACACAAACGAAAACATTTGCATAAAAAAAATGTAATTAAATTTTGCATATCAAGTATTGACATATATTTTTGCGCAGATCATGAAAATGAATAAACATACAAAACGCACAATAAAACAATCCGACTGAGGCGGAAGGTTTGCAGCGTTATGTATATCATTATATAAAAGCTTAAAAGACCTTCCAAAACAGGAAGGTCTTTTTTTATTTAACCTCACCCCTAACCCCTCTCCGGGGGAGAGGGGATAAAAACAAAAAAAATGAAAGTAGCAGTAGTAGGTGCCACAGGTCTGGTAGGTACAAAAATGCTCCAGGTATTAGCTGAAAGAAATTTTCCGGTAACGGAATTAATTCCGGTTGCATCAGAAAAAAGTATTGGTAAAGAAATAGAGTTTAAAGGGGCTAAATATAAAGTGGTAAGCATGACAGATGCTATTGCAGCCAAACCAGCTGTTGCAATATTTTCAGCGGGTGGTTCTACTTCATTGGAGTGGGCTCCGAAATTTGCTGAAGCTGGCATTACAGTTATTGACAATTCAAGTGCATGGCGGATGGATGCAACTAAAAAACTGGTAGTGCCGGAAATAAATGCAGATGCACTAACCAAAGAAGATAAAATTATTGCAAACCCAAATTGTTCTACGATTCAAATGGTGGTTGCATTGAACCCACTACATAAAAAATATAAAGCGAAAAGAATTGTTGTTTCCACTTATCAAAGCGTAACGGGTACCGGAGTGAAAGCCGTAACGCAACTGATGAATGAAAGAAATGGGATCGTTGGTGAACGAGCATATAAATATCCAATTGACTTAAATGTTATTCCACAGATAGATGTGTTTTTGGAAAATGGTTATACCAAAGAAGAAATGAAAATGGTAAAAGAGACTTGCAAGATTATGCGTGACGATTCAATTCGTGTTACGGCAACAACAGTTCGCATTCCGGTTATTGGTGGTCATAGCGAAAGTGTGAATATTGAATTTGAAAATGATTTTGATTTGAATGAATTAAAAACGCTTTTACAAAATTCACCGGGTATTGTTGTGGTGGATGATATTGAAAATCAATTATACCCGATGCCGATGGATGCGCATGAAAAAGATGATGTGTTTGTCGGAAGATTAAGAAGAGATGAAACACAACCAAACACATTAAATCTTTGGGTAGTGAGTGATAATCTTAGAAAAGGTGCTGCTACGAATGCAGTGCAGATAGCGGAATATCTTGTTGCGAAGGGCCTGCTCTGATAACTCTTTTAATAAAAAATAGCCGGGAAGGCGGAAAGATGAAAAGAAAATGAAATTCATTTACCGTCTTTCCGCCTTCCCGGCAAAATATTTTAGAACAACCTTAGGCTTCTGTAGCCCGGTTAAGAAAAATTATCAAAGGCTCTAATGTAACAAAGGAGTCAACTGTTTTTTTTAATAATGTTTTTGAAGTAACATCTTTGTCATTCAAGATTGTGAAAGCGATAAATGATTTCAATTTTAAATATTCAGCAGCGGCATTATCTGCTTCATATCCTTTAGGTACTCGTGTAAGTATAAATTCTTTACTTCGATCCAAATCTTTATAAACCGATTTAAATTTCTTTGTGCCAATTATTTTTTTAAATTCATCAAAACAATAATCAACCTCCTGCCGCACTTTATTTAATTCGGGTGGCATGGGTTGATAGATGCCGCCACCAATAAATAGTTGCCCCGGCTCCAGGTGAAAATAATAACCGGCGGTATTCATTGCTTTTCTTCCTCCCTTATTAATGCTTGCACCAAAATTTGTTTTGTAAGGCGATTTGTCTTTGCTGAAACGAACATCTCGGTTGATGCGGAACATACAATCCTTTGCTTTCAACGATGCAATAGATTTATCTTTTTCCCCGTATGTATCAATTACCTGCTGAATGAAATTCAGAAAGTCTGTTTTTGCCAATTCATATCTTTTCCGATTGACTTCAAACCACGGCCTGTTATTGTTCTTCTTTAAATCTTTTAGAAATTTTAATGTTGATGGTTGTAACATGAGTATTCAATTATGTGTAAATAAAATAATGAGTTCGGTGGATTTTTTTACCCCCCTTTAGAGCCTGTCCCGATTCATCGGGAGGATGGGGGTATCATTTTTAAAAACTCTTCTTCTGAAATAATTTTTACTGTATTTAATTTTTTTGCCTTGTCCAATTTACTTCCTGCATCTTCCCCTACTACCAGGTAATTCAGTTTAGCACTTACACCACCCAATATCTGACCACCATTTTTTTCCACCATGGCTTCAGCATCA
>JANPEU010000669.1:0-1666 GCA_031423175.1 Bacteroidota bacterium | reverse complement strand
ACCATTCCCCAACTGGTAAGTCCGGGTTTTACTTTCAATACATATTTATAAAATGGTGAAAGTGGGATGAGTTGATCAATATAAAATTTTCTTTCTGGTCGTGGACCTACCAGGCTCATATCACCAATAATAATATTCCATAATTGCGGCAATTCGTCAATCCGCCATTTACGCATTGTTCTTCCCCATTTTGTAATGCGTTCATCATTTTCAGAAGAAAGCTGCGGCCCGTTTTTTTCCGCATCCTTAATCATTGAACGGAATTTATACATCAAAAAAATTTTTCCCCTGTAGCCAACTCTTTCCTGCGAATAAATGATGGGACCGGGGGAAGAAAATTTGACACGCAGCGCAATGAAAATTAAAAAAGGAGACAAAAGGAGAACCGTTATTAAAGAAAAAATAAAATCTAATAACCGTTTTATGTTTTGCTGCCACTCGGGCATTAACCCCGTTTTTAAATCTATTAACGGGGCACCGAGTACATTACTTGTTTTTACAGAACCGGAAAGGATATCGAGTGTATCTGCCTGTATTTTTATTGTCACATCTTTTTCGCTCAGGCGGCTGATAATTTTTTCAAGCAGTATCTGTTCCGATTTTTCTACCGCAATTATTACCTGTTGTATATTTTTTGATACAATAATTTCTTCAAGTTGATCTACTGAGCCAAGGTTTGGAATAAATTTATTCAAACCATTTTTCCCATTGTTATCGGTCGCAATATATCCCGTAAAGCTTAATCCTTCGTATTGTTGTTGTTTGGCAGATTGTTTAAAAATGCGAACCGCATTTTCATTTCCACCAACAATTATTGTGTTGAACGAAACAGTGCCATTCATTAATTGGCGTTTTGCTTTACTAAGCAAAATCCACCTTCCAAAGAATGTAAATGTCAATTGTAAAAAGAACAGGACACTAAAGCCGGAATAATAATAGGTGTAACTTTTTTTAGCATCATCTAACAAAAACAAAAAGAATAAACCGATACAACCCAACAAACTGCAGACAAATGTCATCGTAAATTCATTGAACCTCGATTTTTTATAAATCGAATGATATGCACCCACCATTGTATAGATTATCAGCCAGCCTACCGGAATAAAAAGGATACCTATCCAGAATTTTTTATCCGTCATGAACTCACCGTTCTCAATTATTGTTTCTCCCAAAATCCATTTTCGGATAAAAAAGAAAAAACCCCATGCAATTGCAGCAGTTAAATAATCCATAACTGCATAATACGCAATTGGTATTTTTTTTATAATACTCATGAACGGCTGATAAGATTGTTGCCGATTTTTTCTAATATCTGATGTGCCACTTCCATAGCCATCAACCCATCCAATTCTGACACAATTGTTTTATGATTGTTATTAATTGCTTTTACAAATTCTTCCAATTCTCTTTTAATCGCATTTACTTCGGGTATTACCGGGCTTGCTACAGCAATTGTTTTTTTGCCAGAAGGCGTTTCTATATCAAAAGCAAAAACATTTTCATCGTTTGCATCTTTGAGTTTAATGACTTCTGTTTTTTTATTTAAAAAATCAATACCGATATACGCATCTTTCTGAAACATCCGCATCTTACGCATCTGCTTCATCGAAATGCGGGAAGAAGTAAGATTGGCAACGCAGCCATTATGAAATTCAATGCGAACATT
>JANPEU010000668.1:0-5267 GCA_031423175.1 Bacteroidota bacterium | reverse complement strand
GGTTGAAAGAACATATCTCTTCAGTTGTTTCGAGATATAAAGGAATTATCTACGCATGGGATGTAGTGAATGAAGTGATATCAGATAAAGCAGATGAATATTTCCGCCCTTCATTATTTTACCAGATCTGCGGCGAAGACTTTGTTGAAAAAGCATTTGAATATGCACATGCAGCAGATCCCAATGCATTATTATTTTATAACGACTATAATGAAATCTCTCCTGTAAAAAGAGAAAAAATTATTAAGATGGTTAAAGGGTTGCAGGCAAAAGGAATTCCGATTCATGGTATTGGATTGCAGGCACATTGGGCAACCAACGAACCATCAGGCGAACAATTGGAAAAAACATTGGAAGATTTCTCCAAGCTTGGTTTAAAAATTCAAATTACAGAACTGGATATATCCGTGTATCCAAAAGAACACGAATCAAGAGAAAGAAAAGCTTCTGATTATGATACCACATTTACTCCTGAAAAAGAAATGAAGCAACAGGGGGTTTATAAAATGTGTTTTAAGTTATTCAGGAAATACAGAGAACATATTACCGGTATTACATTCTGGAACATTTCTGACCGTCGCAGTTGGTTGGATAATTTTCCGGTAAGAGAAAGAAAAGATTATCCGTTATTATTTGATAAAAACTTAAAAAGGAAAAAAGCTTTTTGGGATGTAGTGAATTTTGATAAAGGCAAGCCCAAAGCAATAAAAGCTTTTTAAAATTATTTTATCTCTTCATATTCAATATAGTCGCCCGGTCTTTCTTTTGGCTTTTGCGGTTGCTCTTTTTCCGTGGCATCACTATGGGATGATTGTTTCATATGATCATTCATCCGCTCATTCATTTCCCGAAAACCTTTTTTTACCTGTTTGGTAGTACGGTAAACAGGAATTATTAAATCAAAAATAATTTTATAAGCCAGGTAAAACAGGAAGGCATAAAGTAGAATTCTATAAACTGACATATGCAAATTTAAGGAGGGATTGCAAAACGGAGGCTTTTCTATAGCCAGATAACCATACTTTAAATAATTATTTACTTTTTATAAATTTTTGGCTGTAAGCCGCCACATCCTTACATTTGTGCCAGAAAGCTAGCAGAAGGGAACGAATTCGTTCCCTTCTTCATTTTCAATTCATGAACGAAGGCAAACAAATACAAGTTCTGGAAAAAATTATTGGTAGTATTATTGACGCTACACCCGGTATTTTTTTGGTAGAAATGAAGATGCTGCCCGGCAATAATATTAAAGTGTTTGTAGATGGAGACAACGGCATAGCAATTGACAAATTAGTCAGATACAACCGCAGTTTTTACAAACAAATTGAAGAAAACGGCTTTTTTCCAGATGGCGATTTTTCATTGGAAGTGTCATCGCCGGGGCTTGATGAGCCACTGATACTGCACCGCCAGTATTTGAAAAATATTAACCGTGATGTGGATGTGCTGATGAAAGATGGAATTAAGATAGAAGGAAAAATGGTGAGTGTGCAGGAAAATGAAATAGTAATAAATGAAGAAAAAGGAAAAGGGAAAAAAATGCAAACGATTGCTCATATCCTTCCTTATTCAGAAATTAAATCAACTATAATAAAAATAAAATTTTGACGATTCAGCAGCAAGTTCCAGCAATTTGCAATCTGAAATTTTAAATCGAAAACGTTATGGCAAGTATCAATTTAATTGAAGCGTTTCAGGAATTTAAAGATGCGGAAAATATTGACCGCCCCACCATGATGAAAGTGGTGGAAGATGTTTTTAAAACGTTGCTCCGCAAAAAATATGGCAGCGACGAAAATTTTGATGTAATCGTAAATGCAGAAAAAGGTGATTTGGAAATCATACGCCGTCGTATGATTGTGGAAGATGGACAAGTGGAAGATCCCTTAGCACAGATTGCTTACAGCGATGCGGTAAAAATTGAACCCGATTTTGAAGTGGGTGAGGAATTATACCAGGAAATTGATTTGTTTGATTTTGGTCGCCGTGCTATTCTTGCTGCGAAACAAACACTGGCAAGCCGCATCAGCGATTTAAAGAAAAATGTATTGGCAAAAAAATATGGCGAACGTGTAGGCGATATAGTAAACGCTGAAGTATACCAGGTTTGGAAAAAAGAAATTTTATTGCTTGACGAAGAGGGCAATGAATTGATATTGCCCAAAAGCGAACAGATACCACAGGACTATTTTAAAAAAGGAGAAAGCATCCGTGCTGTTGTAGCCAGGGTGGATATGAAAAACAATTCTCCGGTAATTATTCTATCAAGAACCGCCCCCGAGTTTCTGGCAAAATTGCTTGAAATAGAAGTACCTGAAATTTTTGATGGTTTAATTGTTATTAAAAAAATTGTTCGTGATCCGGGAGAAAGAGCAAAAGTTGCCGTAGAGTCTTTTGATGATCGTATTGATCCGGTTGGCGCATGCGTAGGTATGAAGGGAAGCCGGATTCATGGCATTGTTCGTGAATTGAAAAATGAAAATATTGATGTCATCAACTGGACAGCTAATACGCAGTTGCTTATACAACGATCTTTAACACCTTCTAAAATTACCAGTATGGATCTGGATCAGGATAAAAAACATGCAAGTGTTTTTCTAAAACCCGATCAGGTTTCTTTGGCTATCGGTCGTCGTGGTGTAAATATTAAATTAGCTTGTGAACTGACCGGATATGAAATTGATGTCTTCCGCGATAACGAAGGTGAAGTAGAAGAATTTGATATAGATCTTGAAGAATTTAGCGATGAAATAGAACCATGGGTAATAGAAGCGTTAAAGAAAATTGGTTGTGATACGGGAAGAAGTGTTATGGCTTTAACAGCAGAAGAGTTAGAACGCCGTACCGATCTTGAAAAAGAGACAATTGCGGAAGTAAGAAAAGTACTGGAAGAAGAATTTAAGCAAGAATAAAAAAGTGAGTTGTGAATTGCGACTAATTAATTACCCGCAATTCATCATTAACTCTAAGACAATCTAAAAAAACTGAATGGCAGAATTAAAACTACCGAGATTATTAGCAGCCGCCAAAGAATTTAACATTGGTCAGGACACGTTAATTGATTTTCTCATCGGCAAGGGGTTTCCAAAAGACGATTTGAAACCAACTTCGAAGATGACGGAAGAAATGTACCGTGCCCTGCAAAACGAATTTTCGAGTGATAAGGCAGCAAAAATAAAAAGCAATGCAGTCGATCTGCCAAAGGGTGGAATAGCCGAAGCCAAAAAGAAAAAAGAAGAAGAAGAAATTTATTTTGGTAAAGAAGGTAAGAAGATTGTTAAACATGAACAGCCTGCACCTGTTGAAGAAGTAAAGCCGGTGATTGTAAAAAAGGAAGAACCCAAACCCGTCGAAGAAATTACAAAAATAGAATCTCCGGAAATAGAAGCCCCCAAAGTATTAGATAAAATCGATCTTTCTACAATAGACTCTTCAACCAGACCAAAGAAAATTATTAAGAAAAAGAAAGACGATGTTATACCGGTTGAAGAAGAGAAACCGGATGAAGGAAAAAAATCAGGAAAAGCAGAGCCAAAGAAAAAATCAAAAAAAGAAACTCAGGAAATACCATTAATTGTTGAAAAAGCTGAAGAGGCTACTGAGGAAGAGGGGCCTCGGGTAATAGAAAATATAAGAGCGGATAAATTAGAGGGTCCAAAAATTTTAGGTAAAATAGATTTGCCAATAGATAGTGATACCAGACCAAAAAAAGATGAGAAGAGAAAACGAAAACGTATTCCTATCGAAAAGAAAGATACTCCGCCACAAGACAATCGTGGAGGAAACAGGCCACAACAGGGCGGTGGATTTCAAAGGGGCGGTGGAGATAGAAGAGGACCAGCTCCTACAGGTACAGGTGCACCTCGTCGGGATTTGCGTGGTGGAACTGGTGGCGCAACCGGAGGAAGAAGAGAAGATAAACAAATAGATGTTAAAGAGATTCAGGAAAAAATAAGACAAACACAAGCTAAACTTACCGGTGGCTCTGGTCGGGGTAAGAGTATGAAAGCAAAAATGCGCCGTGAGAAAAGAAATGAAATGGCAGAGGCGATGGGCGAAGAAGTGGATGATAAAAAATTGCAGCTTACAGAATTTATCAGCGTAAGTGAGTTGGCAAGTTTGATGGACGTAAGTTTTGCCGATGTAATTAGTAAGTGTATGGGTCTTGGTATCATGGTTTCTATCAATCAGCGTTTAGATGCAGAGGTTATTGAATTAGTAGCTAGCGAATTTGGATTCAATGTTGAGTTTATTGATATGGAAAAACAAATGGAGATGGAAGAATCGGATGATGAAGATGATAATGAGGAAGATCTTCAGCCACGTTCACCAATCGTTACCATCATGGGTCACGTTGACCATGGTAAAACATCTTTGCTGGATTATATCCGCAGAGAAAATGTTGTTGCTGGTGAAGCGGGTGGAATCACTCAGCACATCGGTGCCTACCAGGTTACTTTACAAAACGGAAAAGAAATTACATTCCTCGATACGCCGGGTCACGAAGCATTTACTGCTATGCGTGCCAGAGGTGCCAAGGTTACAGATATTGCAGTAATAGTAGTAGCGGCAGATGATGCAGTAATGCCTCAAACCCGTGAAGCAATCAGTCATGCTCAGGCAGCGAATGTGCCAATGATTTTTGCAATAAATAAAATAGATAAGGACGGAGCTAATTCTCAAAAAATTTACGAGCAACTTTCATCCATGAATATTTTAGTGGAAGCATGGGGTGGTAAATTTCAAAGCCAGGAGTTATCGGCTAAAAAAGGATTGAATGTTGAACTGCTGTTAGAGAAAATTTTATTAGAAGCAGAATTATTGGAACTCAAAGCAAATCCCAATCGTGAGGCAGTTGGTACAATCATCGAAGCATCGTTGGATAAAGGCCGTGGTTATGTTGCTACTGTTTTAGTTGAAAACGGGACATTGAAATTAGGCGACCTTGTTGTCAGCGGTCAGCACTATGGCCGTATCAAAGCCATGTTCAATGAAAGAACGAAGAAAGAAACAAAAGCAGGCCCTGCATCTCCGGTATTAATTCTTGGATTGAATGGTGCACCACAAGCCGGCGAAAAATTTAAAGTGTATGAAGATGAATCCGAAGCTAAAGAAGTAGCAAACCGCCGTGCACAAATTTTACGTGAGCAGGGCATCCGAACGAAGAAACATATTACACTCGATGAAATAGGCAGACGCCTGGCACTTGGAAACTTTAAAGAGTTGAATGTAATTATTAAAGGTGATGTGGATGGATCGGTAGAAGC
>JANPEU010000667.1:0-11326 GCA_031423175.1 Bacteroidota bacterium | reverse complement strand
TGATTTTTGGAAGACGTATAAAAAGAACAGTCATTTCAGAAGATCCTGTATTTATACTTGGCCACTATAGAAGTGGTACCACTCTTTTACAGAAACTAATGGCCAGTAACAAGCGGTTGGGCTGTATGACCAATTATGATGCTTTATTCCCCAATACAAATCTTCTGTTTGGGAAAAAGATGCAACATGTATTTCAACATTTCATAAATATTTTCAAAATCAAAAATCCATTCTTTCATAACAGTATAGTGCAGCTTTCTGAAGCTTGTGAAGAAGACGATTACCTTATGAACAAAGCTTCTCCTTATTCAGCATACTGGGGGCTTGTTTTTCCAAAACGTTGGCGTGAATGGCTTAATGGATCACCACAATTGATTAATCAAAAATATTATGAAGGATGGAAAAGAGAATATCTGAAAACAATCAAATATGCCACTTTCAAAAACAAG
The DNA here is from genome assembly GCA_031423175.1 of Bacteroidota bacterium. Taxonomy (GTDB): domain Bacteria; phylum Bacteroidota; class Bacteroidia; order Chitinophagales; family Chitinophagaceae; genus VBAR01. The sequence continues at coordinate 10,877 of JANPEU010000667.1, read as the reverse complement.
GGGAAACAACTTGTTTTGAAAAGCCCGCCAAATACCGAACGCATAAACATGCTGCTGCAACTATTTCCAAAGGCAAAATTCATTTTTATTTACCGCAATCCTTTTCACATGTATTATTCAATCAGAAACATGTGGAAGAAAGCAATTCTGAAATATTACAGTGTACAGAAAATTTCTGATGAAGAACTTGATGAAATTATTTTTGATCACTTTATATATCTGAATGAAAGGTATGACGAAGACAAAAAGCTTATTCCTGAAGGAAACTTGGTTGAAGTTTCATACGAAGAATTAAAAGCGGATTCTTTTGGTTTAATAAAAAAGATTTATTCCAAATTAAATATTCCCGATTTTGAACTAACAGCTGATGATTTAAAGTTGCAATTAGAAACAGAAAAAGAGTATCAAAATTTTCAGTTTCAGTTTTCCGACAATGTTTTAAAAAAGATAGATGAAAGGTGGGGAAAGTATATCCGTCAATGGAATTATAAAGCAAGCTAACAAGGAATCCAAAAAAAGGAGGTCGGAAACAACTTCATGAATTGTATTGCTCCTGCTTCAGGAGTTGAACCTGGAACACCTCATTAACAGAATGGGAGTCCGATTTTTTTATAAATATTAAAAGGCTTAAGAACCTCGTCATATGACTGTACACATAAATATCCCAAATGAAATAATTTAAATGGATGTAATTAGATTTAAGCCAGTATAAATATTATTATATTTTATCTAAACCTGGAGAAGCCATAATTTTTTACCAACAGCACTTACAAAAATGGTGGCAAAAACGAAAGCTGGTGACTGACATTTAAGTCAATTTAAAGAAGCTAGTATTAGAAAGTATAATACATATAACCTTATATTTCTACAGTTTAATATGATTTAGATTAAGTAAGATGAAATCTTTTGGTTTTGCCGGGACTACTTTCCAATTTTTAATTCAGAATTTCTGACGGAAGGGATTCATGATAAGACTACAAATACCAATCACCTGTTGATTAGCTTTTTATTTACCACCCTATTTTCGTAAGTTGCCGTATTAATATAAAACCAGTATTATAGCTATTGAACGAACAGGAACTTATATTACAATTACGAAATGGAAACGAACAAGCATTTAAATGGCTGGTGGACAATTTTCAGGATCGGGTTTTCAATACCGTAATCAGCATTGTTCAAAACGAAATGGATGCGGAAGATGTTTCTCAGGAAGTTTTTATTCAGGTCTATCGTTCCATTCATTCTTTCAAAGGTGAGTCACAACTCTCCACCTGGATTTATCGTATTGCTACAAGCCGTTCTTTTGATTTACTGCGAAGCCGGAAAAGCAAAAAAAGGTTTGCATTTATTCAAAGCATTTTTGGCAAAAACGATGAGATAATACATGACCCACCAGACTTTTACCACCCGGGTATAGCTATGGAGAAAAAGGAAGATGCCCGGATTTTAGCAAAAGCAATTGCCAAATTGCCAGAAAACCAGCGAACGGCATTTACACTAAATAAACTGGAAGATTTGAGCTATAAAGAAGTGAGTGATATAATGAAAACATCAGTTTCGGCGGTAGAGTCTTTGTTGCACCGGGCAAAAATGAACCTGAGAAAAGAACTGGAAAAAGAGTTATAGAAAATATTTTTTACCTTTCTTAACCGAAGGTTTAAGGCAAGTTGAACGTCAAAAACAATGTTATTATGATACAGAATAAACAAAATAGGGTTGAGCAGATTTTAAATGCTTACGACGGAGCAAAAAGAGCCGAAGTTTCTGCATTTTTTTACACCCGGTTAAAAGCCAGGATGCTTGCTCAAAATACGGAAAAAGAACCTGTAAAAAGCTGGTTACTAAAACCTGCATTTGTTGTTGTAAGCCTTGTACTTGTCATTATCATTAATGCTTTTATTTATTTTCAAAATGACAGTTCAACCTTAAACACTTCTTACGACGAATCGATTCAAACCTTTGCATCTGAGTTTAATTTAAGTGATAATAATACACTGGAGGATATTAATGAGGACAAATAAATTACTTTCATTTGCTGTTATTGCATTGCTCATTATTAACGGAGTTCTGGTCTATCTTTTATGGAATGGAAAGAGACAACACAGCAGAGGTGGGCAAAACAGGAACATGAGTGACTGGTTAGCTAAAGAATTAAATGAAGATGAAAAACAAAAAGCAGAGCATTCCAAATTAAGAGAGGCTCATTTTGCTTCAATGAAACCTTTGTTCGATTCAGTAAGTGCTTATAAAAAAGGGTTGTTTAGCTTGTTAAAAGAAACTTCGGCAACCGATAGCCTTGTTCAGTCATACACAAATAAAATTTCGCAAACGGAAGCCGAAATTTCAAAAAATCTTTTTCAGCATTTTAAAAATGTACGAGCTATCTTGAATCCTGATCAGCAAAAGAAATATGAAGAGATTGTTCAAAAGATGATGAGCAGAAGAGGCGGCGGCCCTCCCGGCAGATCGGGGGACAAACATTAAATAATTTTTGTGTTAGCTTGATAAAAAAAGTCTCTTGAACGAAACAAGAGACTTTTCTTTTTATTGATAAATTCTTTCTATCGCAGCTTTATATTTTTCCATTATCACTTTCCGTTTCATTGAAAGTTTAGGCGTCATCTCACCACTTTCTACACTCCACTCATCCGCCATCAGTTCAAATTTTTTTATCTGTTCTACGTGATTGAAGAATTTATTAAAGCTTTCCACGAGCTCATTATAAAAATCCCTCACTTTCTCATTTTTGATTAAATCAATATTTGAAAGATTTGTTATCCCATTATGCCTTGCCCATTCTTGCAAATTTGGGAAAGAAGGAACGATTAAAGCTCCAACAAATTTCATTTCCGCTCCCACTACCATCACCTGTTCTATATACATTGATTCTTTCAATTTGCTTTCTATGGGTAAGGGGGCTACATATTTTCCGCCACTGGTTTTAAACAATTCTTTTTTCCGGTCGGTAATTTTTAAATATTTATCATTCACCAGCATTCCGATATCACCGGTTTGAAACCAACCATCCGTAAAAACTTCAGCAGTCAGATCAGGTCGTTTGTAATAACCCGCCATTACATTGGGACCCTTTGTAAGTATCTCACCATCTTCAGCAATTTTTACCTCTACACCATCTAATAAGGGGCCTACCGTTCCAAACTTTCTGCCTTTTACATTATACCTGTTTACTGCTATTACCGGACTTGTTTCGGTAAGACCATAACCTTCCATTACAATAATTTTTGCTGCGGTAAAAATTCTTATTAATCTTACCTGGCATGCTGCACCACCGGTTACAATACATTTTATATTATTACCCAATGCCTCCCGCCATTTGCTGAAAATTAGTTTATTGGCAATGCCCAACTGAAGGTTATACCACGCCCCATTATTTTTATTTATTTCAAATTTTTCGGCAAGATCATGCGCCCAGTAAAACAGTTTTCTTTTGATACCTTTTAAATGGCCGCCTTTGAACATTATTTTATCATACATTTTTTCAAGTAATCTTGGTACAGTGGTAAACAAATGAGGTTTTACTTCTTTCAAATTGTCGGCTATCGAATCAAGACTTTCTGCATAATAGATTGAAGTACCTCTAAACAGATATAAATAACTCACCATTCTTTCAAAAATATGATTCAACGGTAAAAAACTAAGTGATCTTAAATTTTCTCCGGGTGGAAAACATTTTATGCTTTCGATTACATTACTCAAAATATTTTTATGCGAAAGCATCACTCCTTTTGGGGTACCTGTGGTGCCAGATGTATAAATGATTGTAGCAAGATGGCTTTCATTTATTTTTTCTGCAATCAACGGAATTTTTGCGAGGGCTTCTGCTGTTGAAAGATTCAAAACCTCTTTCCAATGCCTTGCATTTGCAACATGTTCAAATGTAAAAATCTCTTTCAGTGATGGAACCCGGTTTTTTATACTCAGCACTTTATTGAACGTTTCTTCATCATTTACAAAAACAATTTTCACTTGTGCGTCATTCAGCACAAACTCCAATTCGTTCACATTAATGGTAGGGTATATCGGCGTAAGCAATGCTCCGATCTGCTGCACTGCCATATCCAACATCAACCATTCGGGTCTGTTCTTACTTAAAATTGCTACTTTGTCCCTGCCTTCGGCACTCATATCACCACAACTTATTTCTAAATTCAACAAACCACTACCGAGGCGATCAACGATGTCTTTTACATCCTGAGTACTATAAGCTCGCCATTTACCATTTTCTTTCGCAGCCAGCATGTCCGGCAGCGGATGTTTTTGTAAATGGTAATTGATACAGTCAAACAATCGTTTTGGTTCCATCTTGGTTATTCTATTTAAGAAAATTCAAAAAAGTTATGGCAGCAAAAAACTTAAAGTAACAATTTATGCTAAAAATAAAAAATCCCGCCATATGCGGGACTATTATTTTAAATACTGATTTATTTTACTGCACCTGGTAATATTGCCCTGCTGGCATTTTAAAAACTCTGCTTTTTTGAAAATTAGAAAAGGCAGTATATTTTTCGTTGTTTGTTTTTATCCAATTGTCGTATACCGCCAGATTTTCTACTGTTCCGAATAACCACTGATTGTATGCTTCAAACATGCCTTCACGTATCAGTTGCAACTGATAGTCGAACAATTTAAAAGGAAATTTTGTTGAATTATTTGCATACCAGTCTAAAATAAACCGGGTTCTTACCATGGTTAGTATTTCAGTAGTAACACCTTTATTAGCAAGCGAAAATTGTTTATTCATTGAGGTAAGAAATGCTTTTGAAAATTCGCTTTTGTTTTTATCGAGGTCCTTCAGTAACTCATTTTCTAAAAATAATTTTTCTTTGTAACCATCGAGTAATAATTTTTTCATAGCCGCACCTCGTTCAGTCATACTTTCCATATTCACAAATATTTCTCCGTAAACAAGACTCCACACTTTATCTTTTGTAAAAAAATAATGTTGTGCAGCATTATAATAGTTTCCACTGAAGGCAGGATCTGCCTGAATGCCTTTTTCCCATTGATCAATGGCTGAAAAATCTTTCAAATCCCAAAGTAACTCGCCATACTCGCTATACAATGGTCCGCTTTTCGGAAATTTTTTCAATGCCCTTTTGTACATCTTTTCACAATCTTTCACTTCTTCCAATGCCTTAAATACATTTCCGGCAATTTGAAATGTCATTACATCTGCATCATCTCTTTCAATCAGTGCTTTTGTTCCTTCTAATGCTTTTACAAAATCTCTTTTGTAATAAAAAGCCATCACTAAATCTTTCTGCAATTCCAGGTTGTTTTTATCTTGTTGTAATGCACGGTTTAAAACTAGTATGGCATTATCATAATCGCCGTTACGTAAAAAACTCTGTGCCGTTTCCCGCATTTGTTTTATATCGTCAACAGGCTGGCAAAAAATGTTTTGAAGCAGGCCAAAAGAAAGAAGAAACAGAAATATTTTTTTCATTAAGCTAAAATTTATAATAGAAAGACGATTGCTATTTCGAACGGGCTGCAAGTTAAAAATTATTTGCCGGTTTTTTTGTTAAAGCTCTTATATCATATGTGTAAGCAAACCGTCTCTCAGCTTTGGTTCAAACCATGTGCTTTTTGGTGGCATAACATTGCCACTATCCGCTATATCAAATAACTGATTAATGGTTACGGGAAAAAAACTAAAAGCAACTTTCATTTCGCCACTATCTACTCTTTTTTCCAATTCCTTTAATCCGCGGATGCCACCAACAAAATCAATCCGCTTATCGGTACGCTGATCTTTTATGCCCAGCAATTTTTTCAAAATATTGTTAGAAAATATTGTTACATCCAACACGCCAATCGGATCGTTTGTATACGTTCCTTTTCTTGCAGAAAGTATATACCAGTTACTGTCAAGATACATTCCAAACTCATGTAGCGTGGATGGTCTTACTGCTTCCATACTATGTGTAATGGTGAAGTCTTCCTGTAAAGCACTGATAAACTCTTCTTCAGTATGATCATTCAAATCTTTTACAACCCGGTTATAATCTAATATGGCTAACTGGCTGGCTGGGAAAATGGTGGTAAGGAAAAATTTTGCTTCTTCGCTGTTTGGTAATTCCTTGCTCACCTTTGCTGCCGATGCACATCGATGGTGCCCGTCGGCAATATAAGTGAAGGGCACATTTGTACTAAACAATTGTGTGATGGAGTTGATTACATTATCAGCATCTACAATCCATATCGAATGTTGAATGCCATCATCAGCAGTAAAATCATATTCAGGTTTACGTGTAGCTTTCCAACCATTAATGAGTGCATTCACTTCCATTACATCACGGTAAGCAAGAAATACATTTCCGGTTTGTGCCTCTATCGTACGCATGTGGTCTATTCTGTCTTTTTCTTTTTCTGGTCTTGTAAATTCATGTTTCTTAATAATGTCATTAAAATAATCTTCAACTGATGAAACACAAACCAAACCAGTTTGGCTTCTTCCGTTCATTACTAATTGATAGATATAATAACAAGCTTTTACTTCTGTTGCTAAAAAATCATTTTTGATAAACTGCTGCAGGTTTTCTTTGGCTTTTTGATAAACTTCTTTACTATGTGTATCGATACCAGCTGCCAGATCTATTTCAGATTTAGTAACATGCAAAAAGGAGACAGGATTATTTAATGCTGCCGTACGGGCTTCTTCGCTGTTCAGCACATCATAGGGCGGTGAAGCTAACATGGCCGCTATTTCTTTTTGAGGTCTTAATGCTTTAAAGGGTTTTATAATTGCCATCTCTATTCAGTTGAGTATTTATGTTTTTATCTTATCCTTTTTTATTTGCAAAATCTTTCATCAGATCCGTTATTGCTTTTACACTTTCCATGGGCAAAGCGTTGTACATAGAAACCCGAAACCCACCTACGCTTCTATGACCTTTTACACCAATCATATTTTCTTTATTACAGAGGTCCAGAAATTCTTTTTCCAAAGTTGAATCATTCATTACAAATACCGCATTCATATTACTGCGATCTTCTTTTGCCACTACACCTTTAAATACCGGAAGACTATCTAATGTGGTGTAAAATAATTTTGCTTTTACATTATTATTTTTTTCAATAGCATCTACCCCGCCCATTTTTTTTAACCAGCGAAGCGTAAGCGCAACGACATATACGGCAAATACCGGCGGCGTATTTATCATACTCTCTTCTTTAATATGATTCCGGTAGTCAAGTATAGTTGGTAAATCACGGGTTGTTTTCCCCAAAATATTTTTATTAATCACTACCAGGTTTACACCTGCAGCTCCCATGTTTTTTTGTGCACCAGCATAGATTAAATCAAACTTATTAAAATCCAATTTCCGGCTCAGTATATCACTACTCATATCCGCTACTAACGGGACTCCGCAATCATAAGGAATATTTTTCCATTGTGAACCTGCAATTGTTTCATTTGTGGTAATATGCAAATAGGCTGCAGTGGGGCTTACAGATAGGTTTTTGGGAATGGAAGTATAATTTGTTTCTTTAGTTGAGCCGGCAATTTCAACATGCCCGAATAACTTCGCTTCTTTTATTGCTTTTGCTGCCCATGTACCTGTATCAGTATAAGAAGCCAGTTCGTTTTCATTCAGCAAGTTCATGGGTATTTGCATAAACTGTGTAGTAGCACCACCGTGCATAAACAATACTTCATGATCGTTGTCGAAGTTCATCAGCTCTTTAACTAACAACCTGGCCTCATTCATTACAGGTTCAAATAAATTGGTACGATGTCCAATTTCAAGAATTGATAAACCTGTATTGTTGAAGTCAAGAATAGAACGACTTGCTTCCTCAAAAACTTCTTTTGGTAAAATGGAAGGACCAGCATTAAAATTATGAATCATCGCAGTTTCTTTCTTCGCTTTTAATTATTGAAGCTGCAAAGAAACATAATTGTAGCGGGATGTAAGAAAACAAAAACCGGGCTTTGGTAAGCAAGCCCGGTTTTGTTAGATTAACTAAGTTTATTTAACAACAACAAATTTGTGTACTTCTGACTTTTGTTTTCCATTGAGCCGGACAAAATATACACCCGGTTGCAGCTTTTCAGTTGGTATATAAAGTGTATGAACGAAATTAAAAGCCTGAACCACTCTGCCATTTATATCAATTAATGAAACATAAGCCTGCTGAGTTAAATCTGTTTGTACAATTACCTTCTCACCTTGTTTAGTTAGAGTCGGCATCACTTTCAGCACAGTGTTGGTTGGAGCATCTCGGGGAGCAGCTGTAAAAATGTTTCGAGCTCCAGAGATTGTGATATTGAAAACATCTGTAATGCAACCAGCTCCATCTGTAACGGTATAAGTTGTATTAGCTGTTGGTGAAACCGTTATTGTTCTTGTAGTTTCGGTAGTACTCCAGCTATAGTTCCCAATCCAACTAGCTGTAAGTTGTGTAGGCGTGCCAGAAGTGATAGTAATATTATTTGTTTTATTTACCTCTTTCATGATGGTGAAGTTGTCTCGTATCTGCCCATCAGCACAAATCCACTTTGCGTCAAGGCGATTATTTTCTACTTCAAAAAACAAAGTACCTCCGTTAGTTACATCAGAATAATACATAGCATCATGAGGGTAGCCGGAAGTAGAACCTCCTAACTGGCCTGCTGAACCTACAACGGCATAAACAATTCCATTTACGACATCTGTCCCGTTTTTTGTATAAATACAAGAGTTAGCTGTTCCATTATATTTTGCACTGGACGTACTCACGGCATGTGTTGCAGGAACATAGGTACTTTCAACTCCGTAGTGTCCATTGATTAAATAGCTTCTTTCGTAACTGTGGCTGTGTCCATTTAATACCATATCCACTTTATATCTTTCCAATATTCTCACTACTCTTTCACGCATATTTATCAGTTCTGTTTCAGTGTCGCTGTTATGCGAACCTTTAGTATAAGGTGGGTGATGAAAATAAACTACTGTCCATGGTTGTGTGTTTGCAGCAAGATCCTGTTTTAACCAGGTTACTTGTGGACCCAATGTGTCATACAATCTTGTATTTCCCGTTTCCCAACCATAAGAATCCAATGCTACGAAATGTACATTGCCGTAGTTGTAGGAGTAAAATGCTTCAGTGCCTGATGCTACTCCGCCAGCCTGTCCGGCAGAAGGCAATGTGAACATATCGTAATAAGGAATAAGATGATCCGCCTGTCGTGCAGCACTATTTGCGTAATCATGATTGCCAGGAGCAGGCCAAAGCACATGATTTTTTGTAAGGCTTCCCTGGTAAATATTGTAGAAATTGGTTTGATATTCTGTTTCTGTGCCATTTTGATATGCATTATCTCCAAGTAAAATCCAGGCATCGGTATAATTAGTTCCATTAAAATTCAGGTAGGCATTTCTTACGTTTACCTGGTTGGTGGAATTATTTCCCATATCACCCATTGCAAGTACTCTTATTTTTTGTGTGCTGCCCACTGTTGGCATTGTTTTGAAATAATTATTGGCATCACCTTGCAATACCTGTGTGGTGGAGCCAATATTATAATAGTATAGAGTATTTGTGATAAGTCCGGTTAACGTAACTATATGCTCTGTCGTACTTGTATTATCTGTAACGGATTGTGTAAGGCTACCAGCCGAAGTACCATAACTCACTTTGCTGTTTGTTGCTATATCAGTTCTCCATCGGATTGTAATTGCTGATTGCAAGGCACTGTTCATATAAGGTCCGCGGGTTATAACTGGAACCGCTACACCGGTATTACCGATTAATTCAAGATCAAAACTGATATCACTGCTGGTTACAGCATTCTGGTGTATTTCAACAGCAATAATATTATTACCACTTACAAAAGCTGATGGGCTAAAACTGAATGTTTGTGCAGTTGCTCCGTCATCGCTGGCTAATGTTGCCAATGTAGTGTAAGCAGCACCTGTTGCTAAATTATTCCGGTAAACTTCAACACCATTTATATAAATCGCAACACCATCATCTCTTTTTACGCTACCAGTAATAGTTGTAAATATTCCTGGGTCGCTTATTGAAATTGTTTTACGGAAGTAAGTAGTGATAAATTTATTATTAATATCGGGCCCATAACTTACTATTGTTGCTTCATCACCGTCTCCATATCCTAATTGTCCATTACCCGCAGCCCATGCTGCATCATTAAAACCTGTACCTGTCCATGCAGTACTCTGGTTTGTCCCGTTGTCAAGGTATTTCCATGAGGCACCATAAGCCACCAGTGTTTGTGGGCCTGATGGAGCAGCTTGCACACTAAAATTCCAAGTGGTAGCATCCAGAATGCCTGCATAATTGTTATTAGAAAGATCTTTAAATACACCAGTAGCAATTTCAATGTTAACTGCAGAACTGTAAGTAAAATCGGCGGGATTAATAGTTGCAGTAGTACCTGAAACAGTAACTGAAGCAGATGTAACATCAATTGTTTGAGTTATTATGCCTCCTTCTTTTACAAGAATATTACCTGCCCCTTTCTGAATATTTTCATTAAACGTAAGTACAAGATTAGAGCTGTTGGAAATACCAGTTGCATTGTCTGTTGGCGAGTAACTATTTACTGTTGGAGGAGTGACATCAGGATTTACAACAGAAAAATTCCAGGTAGTTGCATTATTGATACCTGCATAATTATTATTAGCAAGATCTTTAAATGCACCAGCAGCAATTTCGATATTAACTGCAGCGCCAAAGCTAAAGTCAGCGGGATTAATTGTAGCAGTGTTTCCTGAAACAGAAACCGTGGCAGATGTAACATCAATGGTTTGAGTAATAACGCCACCTTCTTTTACAAGAATATTACCTGTTCCTTTCTGAATGTTTTCATTGAATGTAAGAACAAGATTTGAAGTGTTTGTTATATT